>JAIVWR010000018.1:0-12915 GCA_048636435.1 Acidobacteriota bacterium
GCTGGATACCTGGTTCTCCTCGGCCCTCTGGCCCCACTCCACCCTGGGCTGGCCCGACGACACAGATGACCTGCGCTATTTCTACCCCACCACGGTCCTGGAGACAGGCTACGACATCCTTTTCTTCTGGGTGGCCCGCATGATCATGATGGGGCTGTACAATACGGGCGACGTGCCCTTCCGCACCGTCTACCTGCACGGGCTCTTGCGCGACCGCGACGGGCGCAAGATGACCAAGAGCCTGGGCAACGTGGTCGACCCCGTGGAGGCCGCCGCCAAGTACGGCACCGATGCGCTCCGCTTCGCGCTGGCCACCGGCGGTGCCCCCGGCAACGATATGCGTATCTCCGACGAGAGGCTAGAGGGCGGTCGCAACTTCGCCAACAAGGTCTGGAACGCCGCTCGCTTCGTCATCACCAGCCTGGCGGACGAGGCGGTGAAGCCGCCGCAGCCAGGCGCGCGGGACAACATGGCGCTGGAGGACCGCTGGATCATGTCGCGGCTGCACAGGCTGATCGGCGATGTCGGAAAGCTGCTCCCTGCTTCTCAGGTGGGCGAGGCCGGTCGCCAGGTCCATGATTTCTTCTGGGGCGAGTTCTGCGACTGGTACATCGAGATGGCCAAGGTGCGCCTGAAGGCCGGCGACCCTTCGCCGCTACCGATACTGGCCCACGTGCTGGACACGAGCCTGCGCCTGCTCCATCCCTTCATGCCTTTCGTGACGGAGGCCATCTGGCAGAACCTGAGGCCACACATGCGCCGGCCGGAGGCCGAGGCCCTGATCGTTGCACCCTGGCCGAAGGCCTCCAAGCGCTGGCAGGACGAGGAGGCGGAGAGGCAGGCGCAGGGCGTGATCGACGTAGTGCGGGCCATCCGCAACATTCGCGCCGAGCGGGGAGTCGAGCCGGCCCGATACGTGGAGGCCTACCTAGTAGCCGACGGCATGCGCGAGGCAGCCGAGGCCAGTCGACTCATGATTGAAACGTTGGCTCGGGTGCGTCCCCTGCACATTGTCGATGGGGCCGCGGCGGCTCCGCGAGAGCGGGTGATCACCGCCGTTCTCCGAGACGTGCAGGTAGTGCTCCCCCTGGCTGGCTTGTTCGACGTGGAGGCGGAGCGGGCGCGCCTGCGCCGCCAGGTCGACGACGCCCAGGCAGAGGTGACCCGCCTGGAGGCCAAGCTGGCCAACGAGCAGTTCCGCACGCGGGCTCCGGCGGCGGTGGTGGGCAAGGAGGAGGAGAAGCTGGCGGCCGCCCGCGCCCGCCTGGAGGGCTTGCAGGCCCGGCTGGAGGAGCTGACGTAGAGTTTCTACTTCTGGCCGACGAGCTCGCCCTCTACAGAAAGAGAGGTAAGTTATGAACGATAGATGGTTAGCAATGAATTCGAACCGATTGGTTCAGTATCTGCAAAAGCCGGCGGAAGAATTCACCAAGAAAGACCTGATCAAGTTCATAGAGGGTAATGGGATTGAGATGGTCAACTTCAGGTACGTAGGCGGAGACGGCAGATTGAAGACTCTCAACTTCGTGATTACCAGCAAGGCTCAACTGGATGAGCTCCTGTCGGCAGGAGAGAGGGTGGACGGCTCCAGCCTGTTGTCTCACATCGATGTAGCCTCAAGCGATCTATATGCCATCCCTCGCTACAGAACTGCCTATGTGAATCCATTCTCTACTATTCCTACAGTAGACATACTTTGTTCTTACTACACCAATGAAGGGGTTCGGCTGGCGAGTTCTCCAGAGAACATCCTTAGAGCGGCCCATGAGGCATTGAAAAAAAGCACCGGGCTAGCCCTCGAAGCTCTGGGCGAGCTAGAGTATTACGTTTGTTACGATAAACAGCCCCTTTACCCGGTCGTGGCTCAGAAGGGATACCACGAGTCTGCCCCGTTTTCTAGATGGGAGGAGCTAAGATGCGAGGTCATGCGGGCTGTCGCTCAGGCGGGAGGAAAGATAAAGTACGGGCACAATGAGGTAGGCAATATCTCCGAAGACGACCGGGAGATGGAGCAGCATGAGATCGAGTTTCTCCCCGCGCCTCTGGAGGATGCGGCCGATCAGATGGTTATCGCCAGATGGATGCTAAGGATGATCGGACACAAGCATGGTGTAACGATCACCCTGGCACCCAAGATCTGCGCCGGGCACGCCGGCAACGGCTTCCATGTTCATACGAGGCTACTCAAAGATGGCAAGAATATGATGATCGAAAAAGGTCAGTTAGGCGATACGGCCAAGAGGGCTATTGCTGGCTATCTCGCTCTGGCCCCTTCTTTGACTGCCCTTGGCAATACTGTCCCTATTTCTTATCTGAGACTGGTTCCCCACCAGGAAGCGCCGACAAATGTATGCTGGGGTCATAGAAACCGCTCTGTGCTGGTAAGAGTTCCCTTGGCATGGCTGGACGCTGAGAACATGGTCGGAGATGCCAACCCCCAGGAGAAGGGAGAACCTTCAGAGCTTATGGATAGCCAGACGGTAGAATTTCGCTGTCCTGATGGTTCAGCTAACACCTATCTCCTGCTGGCCGGGCTAGCTGTGGCGGCTCGACATGGCTTGCAGATGGAAGGCGCGCTGCAATTGGCCGATGAACTCTACGTGGATGTAAACATCTTTTCCCCCCAGCATGAGAAGATCAGGGAGGCGCTGCCCCAGTTGCCGGCTTCATGCTGGGAATCAGCCGAGACTCTGTTGAGAGATCGTGAAATATATGAGAGGGACGGCGTCTTTCCTGCCGAGGTAATTGACGAGGTAGTGAAACATCTTAAGAGTCACGACGATAGGGGCCTGAGTAAAAAACTACAGGGTATGGAAGATGAGGTCAGGAAGCTGGCCGATGAATATCTCCATTGCTGGTAACATTGAAGGTTGTCACCATTCGACACGCCTCTAACCAAAAAGTATAGTGGCCTGAAATAGCTACTTCGGGCCAGCCCGCGCCCTCCTGGAGGGCTTGCAGGACCGGCTGAAGGAGCTGACGTAGGCTTTCCGCAACAGGGCGGCCTGGGCTCATAGCGGCACGGATAAGGAAGGGCCTGAGCAGATTATGCGCAGGCCCCTTTTTCTAGCCGACGAGCGCCTCTACAGAACGGGCAGGTAGCGGTTGATCTCGTAGTCCGTGACGTAGTGGCGGTAATCCCTCCACTCGATAAGCTTGTTCTTGATAAGGATTTCGTAAAGGTGGTCGCCCAGGCAGCGCCGCAGTAGCTCGCTCTGCTCGGCCAGCTCGATGGCCTCGAAGAGACTGCCCGGCAGGTGGACGATGCCCCGCCGCTCCCGCTCCTCAACCGCCATCTGAAAGACGTTCTCCTCCACCGGCTCGGGGCAAGGGTACTCCTTCTCGATGCCCTCCAGGCCGGCCGCTAGCATCACGGCGAAGACCAGGTAGGGGTTGCAGGCCGGATCGGGGGAGCGGTACTCGATGCGCACGTCATTCTCCTTACCCGGTTTGTATTCGGGCACGCGAATGAGGTCGGAGCGATTGCGCATGGCCCAGGAGAGATAGACCGGCGCCTCATAGCCCGCCACCAGTCGCTTGTAGGAGTTCACCCACTGGTTGGTGACGATGGTTATCTCGCGCGCGTGGTGGAGCAGGCCGGCGATGTAGCTCTTGGCGAGGGACGATACGTGATACTTGTCCTTGGCGTCGAAGAAGGCGTTGCGCTCGCCTCGGAACAGAGACTGATGGACGTGCATGCCGCTGCCGTTCTGGTCGGCCAGGGGCTTGGGCATGAAGGTGGCGTAGACGCCGTGCCTCATGGCGACTTCCTTGACAATCAGGCGATAGGTCATGGTGCTATCGGCCATAGTGAGAGCGTCGGTGTAGCGCAGATCGATCTCGTGCTGGCTGGGGGCCACCTCGTGGTGACTGGCCTCCACACCGATGCCCACCTCCTCCAGGGCCAGGACGGTCTCCCGCCGCAGGTCGGTAGCGGCATCCAGGGGGGTGAGGTCGAAGTAGCCGCCTCTATCCAGAACGGTGGTGCCCTCGGCGTTGGCGAAGTAGAAGTACTCTAGCTCGGGGGCGACGTAGAAAGTGTAGCCCAGGTCAGCGGCACGCTTGAGGTTGCGCTTGAGGATATAGCGGGGGTCTCCCTCGAAGGGCTGGCCGCCGGGGTGAAGAATGTCGCAGACGACGCGGGCCACCCGGTTCTCGGCGGGGCGCCAGGGGAGAATGACGAAGGTATTGGGGTCGGGCATGGCCACCATGTCGCTCTCGTCGATGCGGGCAAAGCCCTCGATGGAGGAGCCGTCAAAGCCGACGCCCTCCTCCAGAGCCCCTTCCAGTTCCTCCACGGTGATGGCCACGCTCTTGAGGATGCCCAGGATGTCAGTGAACCACAAGCGGATGAACTTCACATCCTGCTCTTTGGCCATCCGGAGGACGTATTCCTTGCTTTCGTCGGTGCTCATAGCGTCAACCTCCCCCTGTGGTGGCATCATCTTAGCGCAAGATGGCCTTGGGAGGCTAGGCCCTGGGCCTGCGAGCTTTCCGCCGCCGCTGGCGGAGGCTACCCAATCGTCAGGACGGAGTCGCGGCTGGCATACACCCAGTAGCCCTGGCCGGGACCCATCTCCCTCAGCGTGCCATGGCCCAGGCCCGGATCATAGGACAGCCATGAGCCGGTCGAGGAGTTCCAGCCGTAGATGATATCGTAGCTGCCGTCGATGGAGGCCAGAGCCTCCTGCGGGGGTAGCGGCGTGCGCGAGGGGTAGCCGATGAGGTTCCATCCTTCCACCAGTGGGATCTGGACTGGGCCGGGCGCTTCTCCCACGACCGATAGGGTCGCCTCATGCTTCATGCGGATCCAGAAGCCCATGGTCTCGTCCAGGCGGTCGAGGTTGCCCCCGCCTCCGAAAAAGGACCGGTAGCTGCCGGCGCTGGCGTCCCAGCCGTAGACGACATCGTAGCTGCCTTCCAGGCTCGATAGCACGGAAGCGGTGGCTGCCGGCTGCGGCCGCAGGGGGAGCGAGATGAGGTTCCAGCCAGGGCTGAGGTGGATGGTTTCCACCTCCAGGCTGAACATGGGGTTGCGGCGCAGGGCATCTAGCTCGGGGTGCTCCGGCACGTCGAGAAGGCCGACGTGGGGGTACTTGGGATAGACCCACATTACGGTCTGATCACAATGCTCATCGCAAGGGTCGGCACCGCCGGAGTACAGGTCCTCATGGGGATGGGGGAGATTGAACGCGTGGCCTAGCTCGTGGGCGAGAATGCCCAAGGCCCTGTTCCTGGCGTAGCTATCGCTGTCGCTCTGGGCGGCTATGTCCTGCAGCTCCCGATGGCCGATGGTGGCCACACCGCCGCCGTCGCTTGAGAACCAGGCCCCGCCGGGGTCGCCCAGGCTCGAGGCGATCTCGTAGGTTTGCACTGCGATGAGGTAGACCGAATGGGGGTCGTCTCGGTTCACGTAGCCGCGCTCTTCCAGTTCGCCCACCACCACATGAAAGGCGGCGACCCACTCGCTGGCGGGCTGGCAGGTGAGATCGCTACAGTATTCGGCGATGGTCTTCTGGCCAACCACCTCGACGAGGGTGTCGCGATGGAAGGTCTTGCCCACTTGCTGCCCATACCAGCGGCGGACATCTTCGAGGCCTTGTTCGAATGCCGCCAGCAGGGTCTGGTCGAGGGGGTCGTCCTGAGCTCTGAAGTAGAGGACGTGGACTGTTGGAGTCGTGGTGTCCGTGGCGCTCCCTGCCGGGGCTGGCGATATAACAACCGCCAGAGCCGAAACCACCACCGCCGCCAGCGCCGCGCATCGGATGACCATGTGGGCCTCCAAGGGAGGACCCGCGCGGTTGGGCGGTGGGTGCCGCTTTGGTTGGGCCGACGAAGCCTGCCAAACAGCGGCCTTCTTCCGTCCACTTCGCGCGGGTTCCCCCGACTAGGGACACTTTCGGGGGCTCGTCGCGGTTGGACGGTGGGGTCGCTTTAGGCGGGCCGACGAAGGCCGCTGAGCAGCGCCGTTGCTCCACCCACTTCGCGACGGCTCACCTTCAGCGTCACATGTCCGGGTGAAAATCGCGGTTAAGAGGGAATGCTAAGCGGTGAAACGACGGTGTATAAATGGTTAAGTTGTTGCCCTGGGCCGTCGGCGCTGTTAACAAATCCTGGGGGTTGTGCGTCGTGCCAGGGCTATCTCTTCCTGAGTGCGCTCAGAGGGCTCGATGGTGCTATCATTGCGGTTGCCGATGGCCAGCGAGCGATTGACGAGCCAGCAGCGGCCGCGTAAGCCAGCGTGGCTGAAGGTGCCCTTCCCCGGCGAGCCGCGCTACTTGCGCCTGAAGGCCATGTTGCGAGCCTCAGACCTGCACACCGTGTGCGAGGAGGCCCGCTGCCCCAACATCGGCGAGTGCTTCCAGGCCGGCACCGCCACGTTCATGATCCTGGGCGACGTGTGTAGCCGCGCCTGCCGCTTCTGCGCCGTCAGGAGCGGGCAGCCGGCCGGCCTGGACAGTGAGGAACCCCTGCGCGTGGCGGAGGTCGTGCGTCGTCTAGGCCTGAGGCACGCCGTCATCACCTCTGTCACCCGCGACGACCTACCCGACGGCGGTGCGGCCGTCTTCGCCGACGTTGTCCACCACATTCGCCGCCTGTCGCCGACCACCAGCGTCGAGGTGCTCGTGCCCGATTTCCAGGGCTCGCAACAGGCGCTGGCCACGCTCGTGGCGGCGCGGCCGGATATCCTCAACCATAACCTGGAGACGGTGCATCGCCTTTATCCGCGGGTGCGCCCCAACGCGATGTACGAGCGCTCGCTGGAGCTTCTGGCCCGAGCCAAGGCCCTCGATCCCACCATCCCCACCAAGAGCGGCCTGATGGTGGGCCTGGGGGAGACGCGCGAAGAACTGTTGCAGGCCATGGCTGACCTGCTGGCGGTTGGCTGTGCCATTCTGACCATCGGCCAGTACCTACAGCCCACGCCTAAGCAACTGCCGGTGGCTCGCTACTACCGGCCCCAGGAATTCCGGGAGCTGGCCGAGGAGGGCGAGCGCCTCGGATTTCGTCACGTGGAGGCAGGGCCGCTGGTGCGCAGTTCCTACCATGCTGAAAGGCAAATCCAGAATATTTCTGGCCTTGTTGTAACACAACCCCTGGAGTAGAATGTGACAGGATTCACTTTCGATGAGGAACGTCGACAAGCCCCGCAGAGCAAAGGCAAAGAAGACGAAAGTGCCCCGAGCGCGGACCAAGGAGCGGCCAAGCGGGCGCAAGGACGCCGAGAAGAATGGCGACGGCCCGGCTGAGCGGGGTTTTCTTTTTGAGGATCCCTACTGGGACGACGTCTTCTGCTCTTACTACGACCCCACCCTGCGCACCTGTTGTGGCAGATAGCCAAGATGCGGTATCACCATACCGGTTGTGAATCGAGGAGGGCCGAATGGTAGCAATAGCATCCTACGGAGGTTACATACCCATATTCCGGTTGAGCCGCCAGGAGATGGCCCAGGCTTGGGGCATTCCCGGCGTACCCGGGGAGCGCTCGGTGGCCGCCGGTGACGAGGACAGCATCACCATGGCGATCGCGGCTGGATTCGAGTGCTTGGCAGGCATCGACCCGGCCAGTATCGACGGTGTCTACTTCGCCAGCACCACTCCGCCCTATACTGAGAAGCAGTGCGCTTCCGTCGTTGCCAGCGCCCTGGACCTGCGCCAGGACATCTTTACGGCCGATTTCACTGATTCCGTCCGCGCGGCCAGCGTGGCCATGAGGGCAGCCTACGACGCCATCGAGAGCGGCTCGGCCAACAGCGTGCTGGTGGTGGCGGCGGACAATCGTCCGGCCGAGCCGGAGACGATGTGGGAGCAACTCCTGGGCGACGGCGCCGCTGCCTTCCTGCTATCCAAGGAAGGCCCGGCGACTGTTCGTGGCTTCCAGTCCGTCACCAGCGAGGTTATCGGCCCCTGGCGGCGCTCCGATGACCGCTATGTGCGCGCCTTCGAGCCGAAGTTGGACACCAAGTACGGCTACATGGCCAGCATGGTGACCGCGGCGAAGGCGCTGGCGGAGAAGGAGGGCCTTGGCCCTAAGGACATAAGCAAGGGGGTCTTTTCTGCTGGCGACCCCCGCGCCCACGCCGTCCTCGGCCGCCAGCTAGGCCTGGAGATGCCCCAGCTCCAGGACTCGGGTTTCCTCTTGCTGGGCAACACGGGCACACCCCAGGTGCTGATCATGCTGGCGGCGGCCCTGGACGGGTCCAAGGCCGGCGACAAGCTCCTGGTGGCCAACTATGGTGACGGCGCCGATGCTTTCCTGGTGGAGGTCAACGATGCCTTCCCCGCCGTTCCCGGCAAGAAGCCGCTTCAGACCTACCTCATGAACAAGCGGATGCTTCCTAACTACAACGCTTACGTGTCCTTCCGTAAGCTCATGGACAGGGATAGGTATGTTCCCCCCTCGTCGCCTGTTACCTACTGGCGGGACAGCAAGATGGAGCTGGCCCTCTACGGCTCCCGCTGCCGCAAGTGCGGCACGGTGCAGTACCCGCCGCCGCGGGTGTGCGTGGAGTGTGGGACAAAGGATGAACTGGACGAGGTCAAGCTGGCCCACAAGGGGACAGCGTTCACCTTCACCCTTGACCATTTGGTGGGTGGCGAGTACCTGAGCACCCCCGTCCCCAGGATTGTGATTGAATTGGAGGGAGGGGGACGCATCTTCCTGCAGATGACCGACTGCGACCCCAAGGAGGTAAGCATAGGTATGCCACTGGAGCTGACCTTGCGCCGCCTCCACGAGGGGGCGGGATTCCACAACTATTACTGGAAGTGCCAGCCGGTGAGGGGAGGCTAAGCCTTCTCGCCGACGCTGCGGTGAAAAGGAGGAGACATGCCAGGGATTAAGGATCGAGTGGCTATCGCCGGCGTTGGTTGCACCAAGTTCGGCGAGATCTGGGAGAAGGATCAGGAAGACCTGCTGGTAGAGGCGGTGTACGAGGCCCTGGACGACGCCGGCATCACCCCCCAGGACATCGAGGCGGCCTGGGTGGGGGTGTTGTACAGCTTCACCGGGATGTCGGGCGGTACCTTTGCCGAGCCGATGAAACTATTCGGCAAGCCCGTTACCCGGGTAGAGAACTTCTGCGCCTCCGGCATGGATGCTTTCCGCAACGCCTGCTTCGCCGTGGCAGCCGGCGTCTACGACATCGTGGTCGCCTGCGGGGTGGAAAAGCTTCTGGACCAGGGCTCCAGCGGCCTGCCCATGGAGGGGGGCCACCCAGTGATGGGTGGAACTAGCGCACCGGGCATGTTCGCTCTGGCTGCCACCCGCGCCTTCCACGAGTGGGGCTGGACCAAGGAGGACCTGGCGCACGTGGCCGTCAAGAACCACAAGAATGGCGTCGCCCACCCTAAGGCCCACTTCCGTCGGGCAATCACCGTAGACGCTGCCCTGAAGGCCCCGATGATCGCCTGGCCCCTGGGCCGCTTCGACTGCTGCGCCATGTCCGATGGCTCCGCCGCCCTGGTGATCACTCGGCCGGAGATCGCCAAGACAATGAAGCATAAGGACGACTATGTGGTGGTGAAGGCCAACGCCCTCGCTGTTGACTCCACCTTCCCTATGTGGAGGCCGGGCTTCAATTGGCTGGGCTTCCCAGCCACCAAGAAGGCAGCTGCCATGGCCTACGAGGAGGCAGGCATCAAGGACCCCGTCAAGGAGATCGGCTTCGCCGAGGTGCATGACTGCTTCACCATCACCGAGTTGCTCAACATGGGCGACCTGGGCTTGGTCGACCCGCCAAAGGCGGCCGAGGCTGTGCGCGACGGCCTGACGGAGGTGGAGGGGGACATCCCCGTCAACCCCAGCGGCGGCCTCAAGTGCTTCGGCCACCCCATCGGCGCCACCGGCTGCCGCATGCTGTACGAGGTGACCAAGCAGCTCCAGGGGCGAGCCGACGGCATGCAGGTGAAGGACCCCGTCCTGGGCATGGCCCACAACCTGGGCGGGCCGGCCTCCGTCTGCTCGATAACCATCCTGGGCCGACACGACTAGCGACGAGAAAAACGCCGTACCCCGGTTATCCAAACGGGGTTCCCGACTGATGCCGGGAACCCCGTTTGTCTACATATGGCCGCCGACCGTAGGCTTGACGCCCTCGGCGGGGGCCAATAGAATCGGGGCGCTGTAACTGCTCGGTGTAAGGGAAACGGAATCTCTTCTGCACTGCTGGGCACTGGGGGAAGATTAGATGAAAGTGGAAACCGCTCTACCGATAGGTGGCCTGGACCAGGTCGCGGCCGCCGCCACTGAGGCCGAGGAGATGGGCTACGACGGCGTCCTGTCGTTCGAGGTTGGCCACGATCCCTTCCTGCCCCTGGCCATCGCCGCCGAGCACACCCAGCGGGTCACTCTTGGCTCAGCGGTAGCCATCGCCTTCCCGCGCAGCCCCCTGACGGTGGCACAGATGGCCTGGGACATCCAGGCGCTGTCGCGGGGGCGTCTCCTCCTGGGGCTGGGCACCCAGGTTAAGGGCCACAACGAGCGGCGCTACAGCACCCCCTGGCCCTCGCCGCCTGGGCCGCGCCTGCGGGAGTACATCCTGGTGCTGAGGGCGATCTGGGACTCCTGGCAGAACAAGAGCCGCGCCAACTTCCGCGGCAAGCACTACAACTACACCCTCATGACCCCCTTCTTCGACCCCGGGCCAATCGAGCATCCCCACGTCGCCATCCACATCTCGGCGGTCAATCCCTACATGTGCCGCCTGGCGGGCGAGCTGTGCGACGGCGTGCGCCTGCACAGCTTCTGCACGCCCAAGTACCTGCGGGAGGTCATCCTGCCCAACATGGAGGCGGCGGCCAAGAAGGCAGGCCGCTCCCTGAAGGATATCGACATTTCCGGCGGCGGCTTCATCATCACCGGCGAGAGGGAGGAGGATGTCGAGAGGCAGAGGCAGGCCATCCGCGCTCAGATCGCGTTCTACGGCTCCACCCGAACCTACAAGGGCGTGCTGGACATCCACGGCTGGGGTGAGACCTGCCTCAAGCTGCATCGGCTGGCGGCAGCGGGCAAGTGGGCCGAGATGGGGCAGCAGATCAGCGACGAGATGCTGGACCAGTTCACCGTCACTGGCACCTATGACCAGATTGCGGCCAGGATCAAGGAGCGGTGGGGCGGCATAGTGAATCGCATCGCCTTCGCCGTCCCCATCCGTAACCAGGGAGATAAGGAGCGGCTGAAGGCGCTGATCCGCGAGCTTCAGGCGATCTAGACGCCGGCCGCCCTCACCTGTACCCTCGACCTGCTGCCCGGGGGAGCCGAACGGAGGATGAGATGATCTTGGTGGCAGGTGGCACCGGATTCGTGGGCGGCGGCATCGTGCGCGAGCTGGCCAGCCGCGACAAGCCGGTCGCCGTGCTGACCCGCGACGCGGCCAAGGCGGCGACTCGCTTCCCCCACATCCAGGTTGAGTACCGCGAGGGGGATGTGAGAGACCCGGCGAGCTTGGCCGCCGCCGTTCAGGGGGCGGAGGTGGTCATCGGCTGCGTCCAGTTCCCCAACTCGCCCATCGAGAACCGGCGCCGGGGCTATACCTTCGAGGAGACCGACGCCGCCGGCACCGAGCGCCTGGTGGAGGCGTCCAAGGCGGCGGGCGTCCAGCGCTACATCTATGTGAGCGGCGCCGGCGCCTCGCCCGACTCCAAGTACCACTGGTTTCGGGCCAAGTGGCGGGCAGAGACGGCCGTTAGGGATAGCGGCATCACCTACGTTATCTTTCGGCCGTCCTGGGTCTACGGGCCGGAGGACCGCAGTCTCAACCGTTTCCTGACGATGAGCCGCTTTCTCCCCTTCGTGCCCATTATCGGCGTTGGCAGCAGGCAGCGGCTTCAGCCGGTGTTCATCGACGACCTGGGCTGGGCCGTGGCAGAGGCGGTGGACAACCGGGCAGCAGACGACAGGGTGTTCGAGATAGGCGGCCCGGAGGTGCTGACCATGAAGGAAATCATCCGCACGGGCCTGGAGGTGCTGGACAGGCGGCGCTTCCTCCTGCCCGTCCCCAAGGTGCTGATGAAGACCCAGTCCGCCCTGTTGCAGTTCCTGCCGGGGCCTCCCTTGACGCCCGATGCTATCGACTTCATAACCATGGATGGCCTGGCCGACAGCTCAGAGCTGGTCGAAACGCTCGGGGTGCGGCTCAGGACCCTCAGAGAAGGGCTAGCCACCTACCTGGTGGCCTAGGGAGGGCCGGATTGGGCAACATTTTGGGGGGATTTCCGCTTAGCGCCTGTGGTGGTAAGATTGTGCTCGGCGGAACAATCGAACCACCGCCGAGGCGTCGCGGTCGGCGATGCCAGGCGGTGATCTGCCCAAGATAAGGAATGTGTAGCCAGTCTCAGAGAGGAGGCGAACATGGCTGAGATTCGATTCGACGGAAGGGTGGCCATCGTCACCGGAGCAGGCGGTGGACTGGGGCGCACTCATGCCCTTCTGCTGGCGTCCCGCGGCGCTAAGGTGGTGGTGAACGACCTGGGAGGCGCCGCCGATGGCACCGGCGCCGGCACCACAATGGCGGAGAAAGTGGCGGAGGAGATCCGCTCTGCCGGGGGCGAGGCGGTGCCAAACTACGACGGTGTGGACACCTGGCAGGGTGGCCAGGCCATCGTGAAGACCGCCGTAGACGCCTTTGGGAAGGTGGACATCCTTATCAACAACGCTGGTATCCTCCGCGACAAGTCCTTCATGAAGATGGAGGAGGAGGACATCGATAAGGTGTTCGCGGTGCACCTGAAGGGTGCCTTCAACGTGACCAAGGCGGCTTTCCCCGTAATGAGGGAGAACAACTACGGTCGCATCGTCATGACCACCTCGGCTACCGGGCTGTACGGAAACTTCGGCCAGGCCAACTACGGCGCGGCCAAGCTGGGCCTGGTGGGGTTCATGAACACCCTCAAGATAGAGGGAGCCCGATACAA
>JAIVWR010000019.1:0-12876 GCA_048636435.1 Acidobacteriota bacterium
TCACCGGGTCTATCATACAACCGACGCCGATGACGATCACCCTCTCGGCGCGGGTGAAAAGCCCTTCCCTTATCGGCAGCCCCAGGATCTCGGCGCGAGCCCTGATGTAGCTCACCAGCATGGAGCCGGCCAGGGCGGCGAAGATCAGGAGCGACTCCTCGCGGGCATCACGGTCGGCGTAGTAGTAGAGGAGGCCGAAGAGGACGGCTGCCTCCGAGACGCGGTCCATTACGGAGTCGAAGACGGCCCCGAAGCGGGTGACCTGGCCGGTGGCTCGGGCCAGGGCGCCATCGAGGACATCCAGCGCCCCCGCCGCCAGGACAACGATTCCGCCCGCCAGGAACTGGCCGCGGGCCAGCAGGACGGCCGCTCCCGCGCTTCCCAGGACGCCCAGGAGAGTGAGAGCATTGGGGGTGACGTGGGCCTTGGCCAGCAGGAAGACGATGGGGTCGGTGATGCGGCGAGGGACGGAGTGAGGCAGGAGAGAGAACATTCCTTCCCCTACGTGTCCTCAGGGGCCAGCGCGGCCCTTTTCTCTGCCGCTCGCTCGTAGAAGGAGAGGACCTGCTTGGAGACGTGGAACCAATCGAAGCTTTGGGCCTTGATCTGGCCCCTGCGGCCCATCTCCTGGCGGCGATCAGGGTCGCTCAGGAGCTGAAGAAGAGCGTCAGCCAGGGCAGTTGTATCGCGGCGAGGTACCAGCAGCCCCTCGGCCTGGTGGCCGACCACGTAGGCGAACCCCTCGATATCGGAAGCGACCACAGGCGTGCCGGCGGCCATCGCCTCCAGGAGAATGATGCCGAAGCTCTCGTTGCCGGTGTTGGGGGCGCAGAAGACATCGGCGGTCTTGTAGTAGCGGGGCAGGTCCTTCTCGGACACGTAGCCGGTGAATACCACGTCCTTCAGTCGCTCCCTCTGTACGAAGCCATCGCACGTCTGCCTCATGCCTCCATCGGGCCCGACGATGAGCAGGCGGGTATTGGGCATCCTGGCCTTGACCTGGGCGTAGGCCTGTAGCAGGTAGGGGAGGCCCTTGCGCTTCTCCAGGCGTCCCAGGAAGAGAATGTTCAGCTTGCCGTCTTTGTACTCGGCGAAGGGAGGGACAGGGGAAGCAAAGCGGTCGTACTTGACACCGTTGGGAATGATCTCGTAGTCGTCGGGGAAGTGGCGGCTGATCAAGCGCTGGGCAGCGGGCGACACGGCGATCTTGCCCTGGATCTTGTGCCACCAGACGCTTATCGCTGGGCGGAAGTAGGCGTACCAGCGCCGGCCCTCGTCCTTGGCGGCGTGGAAGGTGGCAACGGTTGTCACGTTAGAGCGGCGGAGGAAGTGGAAGGGCAGCAGTGGCACGAAGGGCTCGTGGAGGTGGACGACATCGAAGCCCTCGCTG
Source organism: Acidobacteriota bacterium (assembly GCA_048636435.1). Classification (GTDB taxonomy): domain Bacteria; phylum Chloroflexota; class Dehalococcoidia; order SM23-28-2; family SM23-28-2; genus SM23-28-2. The sequence continues at coordinate 1,391 of JAIVWR010000019.1, forward strand.
GCCAGCACTCGCTCCACCTTGGGCCCCAGGGTGAGGGAGAGGGTGATGTGAGCCACCGAGCCGCCAGCGGGGAGGCCGATGGGGCGCTCGCCGATGATGATGAGGCCATCGCGGCTCAGGCCCTCCTTGCGGGAGGCGGGGGCAATGATACGGGTGTCGTGGCCCAGACGCGCGAAGTGGTCGGCCAAATGGCAGATGTGGTTGTTCGCCCCGCCGGGGACGGCGAAATCATACGGCGACACTAGCGCTATCTTCATCGCACGAACGGAAAGATACGCTTCACAAAGCTCTTGACCGTGGGCCCCCAGCCCAGGGTGCGGGGCGTGACGGTGATGCCGCGCCACATCTGGCGCGCTACCTGCCCAGGGCCGATCTCCAGAAGGCTGGGTTGGCGGCCGCTGGCGGCTTTGCTCCGCTTGTCCAGGATGGCACGGCGCAGGTCCTCGGCGGTGGAGCCAGGGAAGAGGGTATAGGCGCTGCCCACTGCCACCAGGAAGTGGGCGTCGCTGCCTCCGACCTCGGCCAGGTGATATCGCTCCTGATTTAGCCTGATGGCCTTCTTTACACTCATGCGAGCGGCGAACGTTCCGTTGCCTAGCTCTATGCCATCGAAGTATACGCCATTGCCGCTCGTTCTCATAATGCGCTCGATGGTTCGCTGGCCGAGGCTGCGGGTCAGCCAGGCCAGAGGGTGGGGGATCACGCAGAGGCCGCCCTGACTGTGCACGGCCTCCAGCACCTCCACCACCGGTCGGAGGGCGGGCGGAGGCTCCTCTACGTACAGGGCCAGGAGGTGGCCCTCCACGGCCGTCACCTCCACTCCCGCCACCACCTCGAAGCTATAGCGTCCCTTGGCCCGGAGCTCGCGCGCGGCATGGGCTCCCCCGATGTTGTCGTGATCGGTGACGGCAATGACATCGAGGTCAGTCTTCTCCTCCACATAGTCCAGGAGTTCCTGGATCTCGGCCATGCCGTCGCCTATGGCGGTGTGGATGTGGAGGTCGGCCTTGCCCAGGTCGCCACTGCGGCTCACGGCTCTTCGTCCTCCTCCGTATCCCACACCGTCTCTAGGACGGTCCATTGGCCGGGGTCGCGTCGGAGGTGAGCCTCGAAGCGCTCCAGGAGGCGCCGCACGTTCGTCTTGAGGTCGGCCTGGGGGTCGCCGCTATTGACCAGCTCCAGGGGAGGCTCCAGGAAGGCCTCGCAGGCGTCGCCGCTCTTGCGATGTATGAAGATGGGGACGATGGTGGCGCCGGTGCGCGTGGCTAGCTCCACTATCCCCACCGGGACGCTGGTTGGCGTGCCGCAGAAGGGCACACGGATACTCGTTCCCTCGATATCGCGGTCGCACATGAGGCCCACCACGCCCCCCGCCTTGATCGAGCGCAGGACGGTCTTGATGCTACCGATGCCCACCGGCAGGAAGGCGTGGCCCTTGCCGGCCCTCAGGCCGTCGACGAGGCGGGAGAGGACCGGTGGCTGGAGGCGCTCGGTGAGCACTGTGATCTTGACTCCTTTGGCCAACAGGCCCTGAATGCCCAACTCGACGTTGCCGAAGTGGCCGCTGCTGATGATCACTCCCTTGCCGTTAGCGATCGCCGGCAGCATATTCTCCTCGAATCCGTGGTAGACCAGCTTTTGCTCGAAGAACTTGTCTAGATCCAGGTAGGGCAGGTGGATGAGGTCAGCATAGGACTTGGCCCAGTTGCCAAAGACCTGGCGGGTCGCCCTGCGTAGCTCCTTCTTGGGCGTGTTCGGCCCCATGACGTGGCGCATGTTGTCCCACACGTTCCGGCGGAGGCGCCCGGCGAAGGTATAGGTCAGGATCGCCGCGACTGCGGCCAGGAGATAGAGGACGCGAGTGGGGAGCCGCCCCAGTAGACGGGCGCATGACAAGATCAAAAGGTACTTCCACATAAGGGCGGGCAGGTGCCGTCGGCACCGCCAGGGGCTATTCTTCTGGCCCCGGCGACGGCTAGGGCTCGATTGTCCCTTCCTTCGGCTGGTCTTGGATGAACTGTTCCACCATCCGACGGGCTTCGTCATCGGTGAACTGCTTGGGAGGCGATTTCATAAAATAGGCGGATGGCGCTTCCAGGGCGCCGGTGATGCCTCTATCGAGGGCCAGCTTGCAGCAGCGGATGGCATCGATGACCACTCCCGCCGAGTTGGGGCTGTCCCAGACCTCCAGCTTCACCTCCAGGTTCAAGGGCACGTTCCCAAAGGTCGTTCCCTCCATGCGGATGTGGCAGAACTTGCGGTCGAGCAGCCAGGGCACGTAGTCGCTGGGCCCCACGTGGATGTCGGCCTCGGGCAGCTCGTAGTCTAGCTGGGAGGTGACAGCGCTGGTCTTGGAGATCTTCTTGGACATCAGCCTTTCCCGCTCCAGCATGTTCAGGAAGTCGGTGTTGCCGCCGAAGTTGAGCTGGTAGGTGCGGTCCAGGAGCACGCCGCGGTCGCGGAACAGGCGGGTGAGGATGCGGTGGAGGATGGTGGCCCCCACCTGTGACTTGATATCGTCGCCGATGAGGGGAAGGCCGCGCTCCTCGAATCGCCGCCGCCAGTAGGTCTCGCGGGCGATGAACACTGGGATGCAGTTGACGAAGGAGCAGCCCGCCGTCAGCACCTGCTCCACGTACCATTTGGTGGCCTCCTCGGAGCCGACAGGAAGATAGTTCAAGACGACGTGGGTTTCGGTGTCCTTCAGGATCTTCACGATGTCGTCAGTGGGGCCGGGGGCCTTGTGGATTATCTCCGAGAGGTATTTGCCCAGGCCGTCGTGGGTCATGCCGCGATGGACGGGCACCCCCAGGCGAGGGACATCGCAGAACTGGTGGGTGTTGTTGGGGGGAGTGAAGATGGCTTCGCTGAGGTCTTTGCGCACCTTGTTGGCATCGATATCGAAGGCGGCTACGAAGTTGATGTCGCTTATGTGGTAGCCACCCAGGTTGACGTGCATCAGTCCCGGTATCGATTGGTTGTCCTCGGCGGTTCGATAGTAGTGGACGCCCTGGACCAGGGACGAGGCACAGTTACCTACGCCGATGATGGCAACATTAATCTTATCCAAGGCCCCTGAGGCCTCCTTTCTACGACGTTGCTGGCGCTTTCTAGCCATGGTTCGCTCGCGGATGCATTGTAGCGCTTCTGCCGCAGGGCGACAAGGCCTGGCCGCCGTCGGGCAACGGGCTCTTGCTTCTGCTTGGCCCCTTTGCTATGCTCCTACCACTAGGTGGCGCTGGCCAGCATGGTATACGATTTTCACACTCATACGACCCTCAGCGATGGCTCCCTATCGCCTATGGAGCTCATTCGGCGGGCCTGTGTGGCCGGCTATCGGGCGGTGGGCCTCGCTGACCACGGTGCCTTGGGGAGCCTTCCCCGCTTCGCCCAGGAGCTCTCCCAGGACTGCGCCCTGGCTCGGGATCGCTGGGGGATCATGGCTCTTCCGGGGGTGGAACTGACCCACGTGCCAGCGGCGGCAGTGGCGGAGGTGGCTCGAGCCGCCAAAGAGGCCGGACTGTGGCTGGTGATCGTCCACGGGGAAACGATCTCGGAGCCCGTGGAGGAGGGGACAAATCTGGCCGCTGTGAGCTGCGGCGACGTGGATATACTGGCCCACCCGGGCCTGATCACCCTGGAGGAGGCAGAGCTGGCGGCCCGCAATGGCGTCTTCCTGGAGCTATCGGCCAAGCCTGCTCATGCGGCGGCTAATGGTCACGTGGCGAAAATGGCCCGCCTGGCCGGGGCCAAGCTCATCGTGAACAGTGACAACCATGACATCGATTTCCTGAGCGAAGAGCAGGCGCGGCGGATAGTACTGGCTGCCGCGGTCGAGGATGAGGATGTGGAGGAAGTGCTACAGATAACCCCCCAACTCCTTCTGGAGAAGGTACTACCAAAGGGGATTCAACCCCCTCGCTAGAGCTAGACTGCCCGAGCGGGGTGAAAGCCACTGACCCCACCCCGCTCTCGTTCTAGTGGGGCTCTGTGTATCTCTGGGGAGGCAGAGGCGAAGGCCTAGGCCTTGCCTATGCGATACATCGCCGTGCCACAGCTGGGGCAGGTGCCCTTGGTGGCCGGCCGGCCGTTCTTCAGGGTTACCTGTTGAGGGTTGCGCATCTCCTTCTTGGCCCGGCACTTAAGGCAGTAAGCAGTCGCCATGTTTCTTACCTCCCTCTTGAGGTGCCGTTCTACGCACCTCTATATCTATTCTTTGCGACAAGCATACCTATTTTCCTACGGATGTCAAGAGGAATAGGCCAAGAAGTAGGAAGTTTATGGTTCCTGCGCTCTTTCTGCTGCCGCAAAGACCTTCACAGGCCGCCAGAGGAGGGCGGCAGCGTCATAGCGCAGGATGGCCGTTAGCTGTCCCCGCGGCGAGTAGGCCCGGCAGAGCTGGTCGTTCTCTACCGCTTGCGCTGGTTCGAGGGAGTCTGCCGCCAAACATTGGCCAAAGCGCACGGCCCTCTCCTGCGGCTCGCTCAGGGTGACGGCTGGCCAGGAGGGGAGGGCTGCATCGGGGGGATGGAGCAGGCTCTGCCAGCGGCCCTCCTGAAAGGCCGCTTCTAGCTGTGGCAGGCTGCAGGCATCGTCCAGAGTGAAAGGACCCACTCTTAGGCGGGCCAGGGCTGCCAGGTGGGCACCGCAACCCAGTTGCTGCCCCAGATCGTGGGCCAGGGCGCGGATATACGTCCCCTTGCCGCATTCCACCTCGATGGTCGCCAGCGGCGGCCGGAAGGCCAGGAGCTGGAGGCGGTGGATGGTCACCCGTCTGGCCTGGCGTTCCACCTGCCTTTGGGCGCGGGCATAGCGATAGAGGGGCTCCCCGTTGTACTTGAGGGCGCTGAACATGGGCGGCACCTGGTCGATCTCGCCCACGAAGGCGGTCAGGGCCTCTTCCACCTGCCGGCGATCGATGTTCGAGGGGTCGGCTTGGCTGACGGGTGTGCCCGTAGCGTCCAGGGTGTCGGTGGTGATGCCCAGGCGCACTTCGCCCCGATAGACCTTGGTGGCCTCCATCATATACTCGACGAGGCGGGTGGCCTGGCCCAGACATACCACAAGGACGCCGGTGGCGGATGGGTCCAGGGTGCCGGCGTGGCCCACGCGGCGCACACCCGATAGGCGTCGGACCAGAGATACGATCTGAAAGGATGTCGGGCCGGCGGGCTTATCGATGTTGAAGATGCCGGAGATGTCCAAGGCCTAGGGATTGTCCGTATCGTTGGCTAGCTGCTTCAAGAGGTCAGAGACACGCGCGCCTTGCTCCAGGGAGTCATCGCGCTGGAAGGACAGCTCCGGGATGCGCCGCACGGCAACGCGGTTGTTTAGCTCTCGCCGGAGAAAGGGCGCTGCTGCAGCCAACCCCGCCAATGCTGAGAGCTTCTCCTCCTCCGTGCCCATGACGCTCACGTAGACGCGAGCATGGCGCAGATCGGGGGTGATCATCACCCCCGTAATGCTGACCAGTCGGGCCAGACGGGGGTCATTCACCTCTCGCAGCAGTAGTTCGCTCAGTTCCTCTTGAAAGAGACCGCTCAGGCGTTGTAAGCGTCGGTTCATAGCCATCACCCCCCGTCTGCCGCTGCCAGCGGGAAGCTGGTCTGCCTCTGGCAGGGGCAGGCTTTGCAGAAGGGGCCGGGAGGAGCTAACTCTTGCGCTGTTGACTGAATAGCTCGATGACGTCGTTTTCCTGGAAGTCCTGGAAGCCCTCGATGCCCACGCCACACTCGTAGCCGGCCTGCACCTCCTTTGCGTCCTCCTGGAAGCGACGCAGGCTGGCCACGCGGGAGGTGTGGATCGCCTCGTCCTGGCGGAGTACGCGGGCCGAGGCGCCTCTGGTGACGACGCCGTCGCGCACGTGGCAGCCGGCGATCCTGCCGCCGCGCACGCGGAAGACCTGGCGCACCTCGGCGTGGCCTTCGACTACCTCGACGTAGACCGGCTCCAGCATGCCCTGCAGGGCCTTGGTTACGTCCTCGATGAGGTTGTAAATAACATCGTAGTGGCGGATGTCCACCCCCTCAGTTTCGGCCAGGCGGCTGGCGCCGGTGTCGGGGCGAGAGCTGAAGCCGATGACGATGCCTTTGGAGGCCAAAGCCAACATCACGTCCGACTCGGTGATGATGCCCGTGGCGGCGTGAACAATATTCACCCTCACCTGCTCTTCGCGAAGCTGTTCCAGGGCGGTGCAGACAGCGTCCAGGGTTCCCTGAACATCGGCTTTGAGGACGATGTTCAATTCCTTGATCTTGCCGGTGCTGATCTCGCCATAGAGGCTTTCCAGAGTCATGGCCCGAAGAGGGCGGACAGAGGCCGCCGCGCTCTGCCGCTGGCGCTCTGTCACGAGGGAGCGGGCTAGCTGCCCGTTCTTGACTACCGTGAAGGCATCGCCAGCGTGCGGGACGGCACTCAGGCCCATGACTTTCACCGGCGTCGAGGGGCCCGCTGCCTTCAGCCGCTGGCCCTTCTCATTGAACATGGCCTTCACCTTGCCGTAGGTTTCGTCGGCCACTATCACGTCGGCAACGTGCAGGGTGCCGGCCTGTACCAACATAGTGGCCAGGGGGCCGCGAGTGCTGTCCAGCTCGGCCTCGATGACGGTGCCTACGGCTGGCCGCTGGGGGTTAGCCTTCAGCTCCTGCACCTCGGCCACAAGGAGGATGTTCTCCAGCAAGTCCCCAAGGCCCTCCTGGGTCTTAGCAGAGACAGGAACGCAGATGACATCGCCGCCCCACTCCTCGATGATGAGGCCATGCTCGGAAAGCTGCTGCTTGACCCTATCGGGGTTGGCATCCTCCAGGTCCATCTTGTTGATAGCAACGACGATGGGCACCTGCGCTGCCTTGGAGTGATCGATGGCCTCCACTGTCTGGGGCATCACGCCATCGTCGGCGGCGATCACCAGGACGGCGATGTCGGTGACCTGAGCACCGCGTGCCCGCATGGCGGTGAACGCCTCGTGTCCGGGGGTATCGATGAAGGTGATGCGCTGATCATGCACTTCCACCTGGTAGGCGCCGATGTGCTGGGTGATGCCACCCACCTCCTGGCCGGCGACGTCGGTGTTGCGGATGGCGTCCAGGAGCTTGGTCTTGCCGTGATCGACGTGGCCCATGATGGTGACTACTGCCGCGCGGGGCTTGAGAAGGCTGGGGTCCTCCTCCTCGATGACTGCTCGTTCCACTGCGTCCTCGGCGGCAGTCTCCTCTTGGGTCTGGAAGTCCATGTTGCGGGCGACGACGGCGGCCGTCTCGTAATCGATAACTTGATTGATGGCGGCCATAACCCCATTCTTCATGAGGTTCTTGATGACCTCCACTGGGGAGGCGCCCACCAGTTCGGCCAACTGGCGCACGGTGAGGGTGGGAGGGATGGTCAGCAGACGGTCGTCTGCAGGCTTTTCTTCTGGCGCCGCCTGCTTTGCTGCCGCCTTAGCGTCTTTGCTGGTCTTGGCGTTGCTAGCCATGTCTTCTCACTGTAACCCTAACCCCTTCGCCTGAGGCGGGGAGGGAGTGGGCGTATTCGAGGAGGGCCTCCTTCTCCTGAGGAGTGAGCTTGGCCTTAAGGGCGTGGTCCAGCCGGTCTTTCTTCAGGATTAACTGCCAGCACTGCTGGGACTTGCAGAGATAGGCTCCCCGGCCCGACTTCTTGCCAGTGGGGTCTACCTCTACCGTCCCCTGGGGCGTGCGGACGATGCGCACCAGTTCTCGCTTGGCGGTAGTGCGGCGACAGGCCACGCAGGTGCGCTGAGGGATGTGGCGAGGCCTGGGCTTGTCGACAACTTTGGTCGTGGTACTCATGGTTTCTGGGATGAGGGCACCTCTAATCTGATGGCTGCTCGAGTTGCTCTTCCACCGGTTGCTCTTCCACCGGTTGCTCTTCCACCGGTTGCTCTTCCACCGGTTGCTCTTCCACCGGTTGCTCTTCCACCAATCCCTCTTCCTCCAGTTCCTCTTCCAGGCGAGGCCGGCGAGCTTTCTTGACCTTCTTAACCTTGCCTTCCGGTTTCAGCTCTTTCCGCGCTGCGCCCTTGCGGCCCTTGGCTCGTTTGCCCTTGGCCGGGCCGCGGCCGCTGGCCACGACCTGGACTTCTTCAGCGAAGCGGATCTGAGGTTTCTCTGGAGCCGCCGGCGGAGCCTCCTCGGCGACAGCAGCCGCTGGCTCTTCGCTGGGGGCGGCCGCCTCCTCTGCAGGCGCCACCTCCTCGGCTGCTGGCTGTTCGCTGGGGGCGGCCGCCTCTTCCGCAGGCGCTACCTCTTCAGCGCCGGGCTCGGCAGGAGCCTCTTCCACTACGGCCGCCGGCAGGCCGGTCTCCTGCACCGCTGACTCGCTCCTGATGTCGATGCGCCAGCCGGTGAGCTTGGCCGCCAAGCGGGCGTTCTGGCCCTCCTTGCCGATAGCAAGCGATAGCTGGCGGTCGGGCACTACCACCGAGGCGGTGTTATCTTCCTCGCTGGTGCTGACGCTGGTCACCTGGGCGGGGCTGAGGGCGTTGGCGACGAAGCGGGCAGGGTCGGGGTCCCACTGCACCACATCGATGCGCTCACCGTCGAGTTCATTGACGATGTTCTGAATGCGGATGCCGCGCAGGCCAACGCAGGAGCCCACTGGATCGACACCCTCCTGCTGGGCGGCCACGGCCACCTTGCTGCGGTAGCCGGGCTCGCGGGCGATGGACCTGATCTCCACTACGCCCTTATAGATCTCCGGGACCTCCAGCTCGAACAGGCGCTTCAGGAGGTTCTTATGGGTGCGGGAGAGGATGAGCTGGGGTCCTCTGTTGGACCTGTGCACCTCCACCAGGTAGAACTTCATGCGTTGTCCCGGCCGATAGTGCTCGGCCCGCACCTGCTCGGTGGGAGGCAGGATGCCCTCCGTCTTGCCGAGGTCGACGATGACGTGTCTGGCGTCCACCCGCTGGATGAGGCCGGACACGATATCGCCTTCGCGGCTGGAGAACTCTTCGTAGACCATCTCTCGCTCGGCCTCGCGCAGGCGCTGCAGGACGACCTGCTTGGCGGTCTGGGCGGCGATACGGCCGGCGTTGGCTGGCGTTACCTCGAACTCCATGATCTCGCCAAGCTGGATGTCGGGCTTGAGACGACGGGCCTCATCCAGGGCGATGTCCACCCGGGAGTCCTCCACCTCCTCCACCACGGCCTTCTGGGCATAGACGTGCACGTTGCCGCTGTCGCGGTCGATCTTCACCACGATGTTGCCGGTGGCCTCGCTGTCCTTCTTATAGGCTGAAGCCAAAGCGGTCTCGACCGCCTGGAGGACCACCTCCTTGGGCAGGTTCTTCTCGGCCGCTATTTGCGTTATGGCGATCAAGAAATCGCTCTTCATCGCTTTCACCACTGTCGGCCCCCGCAAAGGGTACCTTGAACCAACAAAAAAGTGGGACGGAACCCACTCTCCTAGACGGAACTATAGCACCTTCGCGGGTACGGTGCAAGGCTGACCGTATGCGAGGATTGGGAAGAAGAGAGCCTATGGCTGCTTCAGCAGATCCTGAAGCCGCGCGGCCGCTTCGCCCAAGGGCAGGAGCGTGCTTTCCTTCTCGCTGCGCCGCTTCACCTCCACGCTCTCCTTCTCCAGGGTGCGGGGGCTGACGGTGAGGCGCAGGGGCATGCCCAGGAGGTCGGCATCGTTGAACTTGACGCCGGCGGACTCGTCGCGGTCGTCGTAGAGGACGGAGATGCCGGCCTGCTGGAGCTCTTCGTACAGGCGCTCGCAGGCCTGGATGACGCCCGGGCGATCCATGCTGAGGGCGACCAGGTGGGTGTCATAGGGCGCAAGCTGGGGCGGCCAGATGATGCCCTTCTCGTCGTGGCTGGCCTCCAAGATGGCTGCCAGGAGCCTGCCGGTGCCGATGCCGTAGCTGCCCATGACCACCGGCTTGGCTACGCCGTCGCGGTCGAGGAAGGTGGCGTCCAGCTTCTCGCTGTAGAGGGTGCCCAGCTTGAAGACGTGGCCCATCTCGATGACCCGCCGGATGGTGAGGGGCGAGCCGCAGCGGGGGCAGGCGTCCCCGTCGCGGGCCAGGGCGATGTCGGTCACGATGTCGGCGGTCCAGTCGCGGCCGTAGTTGAGGTTTCGCTGGTGGGCATCGGGCTTGTTGGCGCCGCCCACCAGGTTGGGCGAGGAGGGCACGGCGTCGTCGGCCACCACTTTCACGCTCTTCAGCCCGACGGGGGAGGCGTAGCCGGCCACCAACCCGGCCTGCTCCAGTTCGATGTTGTCCATGAGGTGCAGGTCGACGGCGCCCAGGACGTTGCGCAGCTTGGTCTCGTTCACCTCCATGTCGCCGCGAATGGCCACAAAGGCCGGCTGGCCGTCGGCGGCGTAGAAGACGGCCTTGAGGGTCTGCCAGGGGGCGATGCCCAGGAAGGCGCACAGGTCGTCGATGGCCTTGATGCCGGGGGTGGAGACCTCCTCCAGCGGCTGTGGCGGCTCCTGGGGGACGGCCGGCTTGCGGAACTCCGCCTTCTCGGCGTTGGCGGCGTAGTCGCAGGCGGAGCAGATGACCGCCTCATCCTCGCCGCTATCGCAGGGGAACACGAACTCCCAGGAGTCCTTGCCGCCGATGGCCCCGGAATCGGCCTCCACCACAATGGTGGGCAGGCCACAGCGGTCGAAGATGTTCTTGTAGGCGCGGAGCATCTTCTGGCAGCTCTGGTCGAGCCCCTCCTCGTCGACGTCGAAGCTGTAGAGGTCCTTCATGGTGAACTCGCGCACCCGGATGAGGCCGCCGCGAGGGCGGGCCTCGTCGCGGAACTTGACCTGGATCTGGTAGGGCATGACGGGCAGGTCGCGGTAGCTCTGGACGTGGCGCTTGAACAGGTCGGCGATGATCTCCTCGTGGGTGGGGCCCAGCACCAGTCCTCGCTTGCGGCGGTCGCTGAGGGTGAAGACAGTGTCGCCGAAGAGGGGGAGGCGGCCGGAGGCCTCCCAGATCTCGATGGGGTGAAGGGCGGGCAGCATCAGCTCCTCGCCGCCGGCGGCGTCCATCTCCTCGCGGATGATCTGCTCGATCTTGCGCAGGACCCTCCAGCCCAGGGGCAGGTAGCTGTAGATGCCGGCCGCTAGCTGCTGGACGAGGCCCGCCCGCAGGAGGAGCTGATGGCTGGGCGTCTCCGCCTCAGCGGGCACCTGCCGTAACGTCTTGCCGAAGTGATGAGAGAGGCGCATGGTAATTCCCTCCGCTGGGGAAGAGAATATGGCAGGGAGCCTACGGGGGTCAAGGGGCAGGGGCTTCGGATCAGGGGGCGCGGGCTACGATGCGGGAAAGCCGCAGGCCCAGCAGGGCCAGGGCCAGCCCGCCCACGAGGGCAGTGCCCAGGCTAAGGAAGAGGCCCGTCTCGTCCCTGGCTCCCGCCGCCGGCACGAGAACGCCGCCGACAGCGCCGCCGGCGACGGCTAGAGGCAACGCTATCAGCACCCCCCGGCCGCGGCGGAGCACGGCGAGCGCCAGCCAGGGT
>JAIVWR010000020.1:0-12623 GCA_048636435.1 Acidobacteriota bacterium
CGGAGGACTCCGCGGAAACCGCTGGCCCTGGCGGGTCGAATTGACACCGGGCTCACACCGCCAGGTCGGGACGGGACGTGTCTTCTTTGTCCTCGACAGGCTGAGCGGCGGGCCGGGCGGCGTTGTCGGCGGGTTGCGGCGGTGTAACCGTCGACTACCTCGACGCCCGGATCGATACTCCCAGCGTGGAGTTCCTCTCCGCTTATGACTGCGTCTTCACATGGACCAACTATGCCTATGATGACATGATGCAGTTCGGTGACAACCTCATGGCCTATGTGGACGGGGGTGGCAAACTGATCATGGGGCAATGGTCCTATGCAGGGTTCGGCGGCACTTCCGGCTCTGCGTCCGAGATTGTCTTCGCGGAATACTGCCCCGTGTTCGTGGGATCCTGGTCGAGCGGCACTTACGCCGGCGACGGCGAGACTTGCCTGCACGAAGATATCGTCACCTACTCCTCTCCCTACCGCGATAACTGCACACTTCAAGGAGAGGGCCAGCAGGACGGCTCCTTCACTGACGGAGCGTTGGCCGTTGCATACCGCCCCGATTTCAGGGTGATCTACAGCCCCGGCCACACGGGCGACACCTACAGCACCGGCGACTGGGCGGAACTCACGTGCAACATGTGCTCCTGTCCCGAGCCCGGCGACTTTGACGCGGACGGCGATGTAGATCTCGACGACTACGCCTACTGGGATGATTGTATGACCGGCCCGGATACGGGACCTTATGCGCTCGAATGCGCCCTGCTCGACTTCGAGCCCGAGGTGATGGGCGTCAAGTACTACATCGCGTACTCGCTGCGGAACAAGCGGCCCAACCGGCTGCGGGTGCGCAACGAGCGCCACGCCTTCTACAAGTGGCTCTACGCGGGAAGCCAGATCCGCTTCGACGACATGGACCGGGTGTTCTTCGCCGAGGTGCAGGACGGGCGCTTCGTGGAGCGCACGGCCAAGAAGGGCCGGATGTACCGAAACATCCCCCTCTACGAAGCCGACTACCAGCCGGAGCGCATCCAGTTCTACAAGCCGCGCCAGATCGATTTCGTTCGCGAGCTGAACGATGCGGTGCACGAGCGGTTCCCCGGAGTGCTGACCATCGCCGAACCGCGCGATGTAGTTCTCCAGAAACGCAACCCCCGCCTCATCTATGCCGCTACCTCCGGCTTCGGCCAGACGGGGCCCGAGCGGCTGCGGCCCGCCCTGGACATCGTGGTGCAGGGAATGGGCGGCGTCATGAGCATCACCGGCGAGCCCGACGGCCCGCCCGTGCGCCCTGGCCTCTCCCTGGGCGACATCGCTGCTGGCTTGTACACCGCCGTCGGCGTCCTGGCCGCCCTCCAGGAGCGCGAGAGGAGCGGCCGCGGCCAGCTGATCGACATCGCCATGCTGGACTGCCAGATCGCCATCCTGGAGAACGCCTTCGTCCGCTATTTTGCCACCGGCGAGCTGCCCAAACCTATCGGCAGCCGCCATCCTCTGGCCACCCCCTTCCAGGCCTTCCCCACCAGCGACGGCTGGATCGTGCTCGCCCTGAGCTGGGGGGTGGAGAATCAGTGGGAGCTCCTCTGCGCTACCATCGGCCGGGTGGACCTGATCGACGACCCTCGCTTCGACACTCCCGCCCTGCGCACTGAGCACCACGCCGAGCTGGAGCCCATCCTCAACGAGGCCATGCGCCAGAAGACCACCAGCGAGTGGCTGCAGGAGTTCGATGCCATCGGCTTGCCCTGCGGCCCCCTGAACAACATCGCCCAGGCCGCCGAATACCCCCAGGTGCTGGCCCGCCGCATGCTGGTGGAGGTCGAGCACCCCCGCATTGGCCGCCTGAAACTGCCCGATACGCCGGTCAAGCTTTCACGCACACCGGGCGGCATCAAGGGGCCATCACCGGCACTCGGCCAGGACACCTACGAGGTGCTCTCGTCCCTGCTTGGGCTTTCGGCACAGGAACTGGACGAACTCGCGGCAGCGGGCGTCATCGTCGGCCCGCGCCCCTGAAGGAGGCAACGATGAAGATCACCGACATCGAGATCCGGGTCTTGGAGTACCCTCTGGAGAGGCCCTTCGTCTCCACCTGGCAGCCTATGCCCACCGTGAACCACCGCGCGCACATCGTCTTCATCCACACGGACGAGGGAATAACCGGCATCGGCTCCGGCGGCGTGGCCGCCCGCTGGGATGTTGCCCGACTGTTTCTTCTGGGGCAGGACCCCTTTGCCATCGAGCAGCACGTTCAGAACATGCGCAGCTTCGCCTTCTTCATCGGTCGCCCCTGGCCGCTGGAGGTGGCCCTGTGGGATATCATCGGCAAGGCCACCGGCCAGCCCATCTACAAGCTCCTGGGCGGCGGCCACGAGCGCCTCAGGGCCTACGCCAGCACCGGCGAACTCCGCTCGCCCGAGCAGCGGGTCGAGGATGCCCAGCGCCTCCGCGACGAGGGGTTCCGCGCCCTCAAGCTCCGCTTCCACCGCCCCAACCCCAGGGACGACCTGCGGGTGCTGGAGGCGGTGCGCAAGGCGGTGGGCGATAGCATGGATATCATGGTGGATGCCAACTACGGCTGGGTCATTGCCCCCGATCGCGCGCCTCAGCGCTGGGACCTGCGCACGGCCATATCGATGGCCAGAGCCATGGAGGAGCTAGGCGTCTACTGGCTGGAGGAGCCCCTCTACTGCTACGACTACGATGGCCTGGCCGAGCTGCGCCGCCAGGTGAACCTGCGCATCGCCGGCGCCGAGCTGAACCAGGGCTTCCACGAGTTCAAGATCCTCCTGGAGAAAGACTGCTTCGACGTCTACCAGCCCGACGTCACCTTCGCCGGAGGCTTCTTCCAGTGCCGCCAGATCGCTGCCATGCTCCAGGCCCACGGCAAGACGATCACTCCCCACACCTGGACCAACGGCATCGGCTTTGCCGCCAACCTTCACTTCGCCGCCTCCCTCGGTCACTGCCCCTATCTGGAGTTCCCCTATGACCCGCCTAACTGGACACCTGAGGCGCGCGACTTTATGCTCGCCGAACCCTTCCGCATAGATGATGAGGGTTATGTAAAGGTGCCTCAGGGGCCAGGCCTGGGGATCGAGCTGGATGAGGAGAAGCTGAAGAAATACGAGGCCGCTGACCCGAACCGGCTGGTCTAGACGACGGCCTCGATAGCCGGTCAGGCCGCGGCGACAGAAGCACAGGCGGCGGGGCGGGCTATCGTTCTGCCAGCGCTCAGCCGTGCGAAATGGCCGGGAGCGAGGCGTCCCCTGGCCCTCATGGGGCGCGACGGCGGGCGCGCCCTACGCCTGTTCGGGAATGAACAGGCGGTGGGCTTTGTCGAACGTCTCGGGAGTCAGGACAGGCTCGACGTCGTCGTACTTGGCGCTCTGCGCAACGATATCCAGCAGGTCGCGAGCGTAGGAAGCGCGCGATTTGTGAGAGTTTTCCTCGTACAGCCGTTCAACGATGTAATCCAGGGTTTCCTCAGTGGCTGTCATAGAACGCTCCTGGCATGCCCGTCGCAAGATCTCTCGAAACTCGTCCGGACCGGGGTTGGGAATCTCCACCTTGTAGAGGATTCGCCGCAGGAAGGGCTGATCGAGAAGAAGCTCCACCTTGAGATTGGTGGCGAAAAGCAGATGAACGTCGAAAGGCACCGAGATCTTTTCCCCAGTGTGGAAGGTGAGGGAGTAGCAGCCTCGCTCCAGGGGAGTTAGCCATCGGTTGAGCAGATCCTCGGGCCGGATCCTCTGGCGGCCGAAGTCGTCCACTGCCAGCATGCCGCCCTGGGCCTTCAGGTGGGAGGGCGCCTGATAGAAACGGGACACGGGGTCATAGGCCAGTTCGAGGGACTCCTCGCCCAGCTCGCCGCCCACTATCACCGCGGGCCTGTGAATAGTGATCCAGCGCTCGTCACGCTTGGACTTCTCCCCGGACTCGCCAGTGCCCACGGGGAGCAGCGCTGCCTTCCCTTTCTCTTTAACAGGGATGTGTATGGAAGAATCAAAGACGCGGATGATGTGGCCGTAAGCGTAGATGGCGAAGGGAACGAGCATCTCCCCCTCTAGGTGGCGGGCAAATGCCTCCAGCACAGACGTCTTGCCATTGCCGGAGGGTCCGTAGAGTAGAGCGCAGCGCCCGGAGTGGAGGGTTCGCGCCAGGGCGTCGGCCACTTCCGGAGCCAACACCAGCTCCGACATGGTCTCCTCGATGCTCTGCCTCGATGGCTGCGGCCTCTGTCCTCGCTGCCGCTCCATCACCTTGATGTACTGGTCTATGGTCACCGGTGCCGGTCCAGCGTATCGAGACCTCTCCAGAGCATCCCTGACCCTGTTGATTCCCCCGGCTGTCAGACGGTAGCGGTAATTGCCGGTCATCATGTTGCTGGAGCTCGCCACTTCGCAAAGGTGATCGTCGGCCAGCAGAGTCAGAAGCTGCTGGACGATGCCAGACGGCAGGGCCATTCTCTCGGTCACATGAGTGGCCGAGGGCAGTCCTGCATAGTGGATGGTCTTGAGAGCGAGGTCGCTGAGAAAGGCTAGCGACAGGCCGGTCTCGGCCAGCGTCCGCGGCTGCGGAGGAAAGATAGCCGTCGCCTCTTCCTCCTCTACCGTCGCGGTCTGCGAAGCCCCTTGAGCATCAAGCTCGTCCGCCGACCAGGGCGAGCGAGGGGACTCCACGTTGTCTTCGCCAATCAGGGGAGACTTCTCGTCTTGGTTACCGTCGTTGTATAGCTCCACCCTTGCTGCCTCCTGCCTTCCGGCATCGAACAAGACAAACCCGCTCTTGGCCCCCAGCTAGTAACGTTGGGGGTCTCGCATAGAAGAGACGTGGAGGCACGACCAACGTTACATAGGACGATGCTTGGCAAGACGCACCCGAGGCGATACCGTCGCTTCCCGCTTTCTTCTCAGCCTGCTTGGCTTTGGCCTCAGCGGTCAGCCTAGCCGCGCGGCCAGGCCCAGGCCGCGCAGGGCGAGAACGTTGCGGGGAATCCGGCGCATGGCGGGATGGGAGGCGATCAGGCGAAAGGGAGTCTGCGGCCGAGCGACGTGGTCCGCTATCCCTAGTAGCCGGGCCCGTATACCAGGGTGCACGGGGCCGACACACTGGCGTAGCTGCCAGGGGGTACGGCCACAGGCAGGGTGTCATAGCCGGTGCCAGGCGAGAGGATGGCTATGATGTAAGACCCGGCGTCGAGGATCAGCCCTGTACTGAAGGTTCCGTCTCCCCCTGTCACGCCCGACCAGGCCGCCCCGCCCTGAGGAAACGGACCGGAGACGGTCACCTGGGCCCCGGCCACCCCCTGGTCTCGACAGGTCACCGAGCCTTGTATGCCGCCCGGCCCAGGAACGGGTGTAGGCGATGGCGTGGGCGTGGCCGTGGGAGTAGGACTGGGCGTGGGGGTCGGGCTTGGCGTGGGGGTCGGGGTCGCGGTTGCCACAGATGTGGGTGAAGGCGTCGGCGTGGCCGTGATCGTCTCCTGGGGGAGAGGCGTCACTGCCGGAGTGAGAACCGGAGGCTCCGAAGGTGTTGCCGACGCCTCCGCAACGGCGCTGGGCGTAGGGGTAGCCGTGGGGGTGGGCGTCAGCGGCAGGACCAGGGGAGCGGAGGGCTCCGAGTCCTGCCATAGGAAGAGCACCACCGCCACCACAGCGGCGATGAAGCCGCCGCCAGCCGCCAGCATGAGGGGAAGTTTCCAGATCGTGCCACCGCCACCGGCCAGCAAGATCCCGTTCATGGCCGTTCGAGCCAGGATCCTGTCGGCTAGCCCGGGTGGGGCCGGCGTGGGCACCAAGGTGGCCAGAAGTTCAGAGGTCGAAGCGAGCTTGTCCTGCATCCTGCGACAGTCAGGGCAGTCAGTCAGGTGTTCAACTGCTTTCCGCCGCTCCGGCCCCAGCAGCTCACCATCATAGAGGACGGAAAGGAGGTGCCCCAAGCGGCGGCACTTCTCCTTCTTTTCTTTGACCCCAACCTGGCTGGAGTAGGCTTGCCTGAACCCCAGGCGAGCCCGATGCAGCATCTTCCCTGCTTTGTTCGGGGAGATGCCCATCACCTCCCCTATCTGGGCATAGCTCAGGCCCTCCAGCTCGCGCAGGAGGAAAAGGCGCCGCTGGCGTCCGGGCAAGCGGCTGACCGCCTGCAACACCTTCTGGCGGATGTCAGCCCGCTCCAAGCCAGCCTGCTGGGCTTCTCTATTGTTTGTCATGTACGTCGCCCGTGCCATCGACTATTAGACGATCGAAGGCACAATAATGTAACACTGTTTTGCCCGTAACCGCCACAAAAGCCCACCTCATAGCGATGGCGACGGCTGCCTCTGCGCCGTTTCCTGCGGCCCGGGCCGTCGCCGCGATATGAGCCATAGGCCAACGCCCAGGAGGAACGCCAACACAGCGAAGGGAGTCAGGGCCGTGAACACCGCCGATGTCGTATCCCACCTGCTAGCAAAGAAGCCGGCGTAGGTGGAGCCCACCGACGCCAGCCCGAACGCAGCGAAAAAGGTGAGGCCGTAGCTGCGCCCCAGGAGGCGCCCAGGCGTATAGTCCGCGATGAGCCCAGTAAATATGGGCTGGCCTCCAAAGCTGAAGAGCACAAAGCCACCCGCGGCCACCACCAGGAGTAGCCCGCTGGTCGTCCCCATGGCGATAAGACAAGGCACTACCATTATCGCGATCAGGGGTGCCAGCCGCTCTAAGGGAAAGCGCTGGGATAGGAAGCCACCCATGTACTGTCCTACCGCCCCCATAAGCAGAGCCAGCGTAGTCAGCAGATCGCCCATGGCTTCGCTCCCGTCCGAGCTTATGTGAATGGGCAGGAAGGTGCGGCTGGCACTGTAGACGAAGCCGTTCAGGACGAAGACGCTGTAGATCAGGATCAGAGGCACGAGGGGACTGCCACTCCGCTGGGAGGGCTGCGCAGGCATCGGCTCCGCCTCCGTCCGCTGGGTCTCGCCGCTCAGGCTCACGTAGCGCAACAAGACGCCCAGGGCTACCATCATGGCAGCCAGGAAGAAGTAGGCCGCCCGCCAGTCAAAGGCGAGAGCCAAGCCGCCCGCCAGCAGCGGCGTGAACGCGATGCCCAGGTTGCCCGAGACGCCGTGCAGGCCGAGGGCCATCCCCCGCTGGCGAACCTTCTGAGCGATGAGTGCGATGCCCGCCGGATGGTAGAGCCCCATCATCAGGCCCATCAGGGCCAGGGCGATGCCCAGCATGAGCGTCGTTTGGGAGATGCCTACCAGCACAGCGCTGAGGCCGCTGCCTAGCATGCAAACGTAGAGGACTCGCCGTGAACCAAGACGGTCGGTCAGGAAGCCGGAGGGCAGCGCACCGAAGCCGAAAGCGTAGGCGAAGACGTTACCCAGCGCGCCGAGAACGAAGAAGCCTAGGTCAAACTCGAGGCTGATCTTTATCAGCAGGGCAGCGTAGGTCCATTCCAGGATGTGGATGAGGCTGTGGGCAGCGGAGGTGTAAGCGATGATGCGGCGTTCGGCAGGAGTCACAGCCAGAATTATAGCACGACACCTGTACTAAACTGGCGGCCGTTGGCTTAGGGCGCTCCAGACTGAGATTGTAGCCCTGTGGGTGACAGCGACTAGGAGCCTCGCTCGGGCAGGGCGATCTCCACCGTTCGCTCAACCGCTAGAGGATGCCCTCTTCCTGCATCTGGGCGAGGGTCCTGTCGAAGGCCTCGACGGTGAAGTCGATGTCCGCCGGCTGGTGGACGGCGGAGACCAGCCCGCCGCTGAAGCCCATCAGGTCGACGCCGTTATTGAGGCAGCCCCGCTTGAGGGCCAGGGCTATGTCCAGGCTCGTGCGCGGAGGAGGAGCGCCGTTGGCAGCGTCCCAGGGCCACTCGATGCCGTCCCTGAGGCGGGGGCAATCCTCGCCCAGCACGATGTGGAACATGGACGAGAGGCCATAGACGCAGCCGGGGATCTCCCTCCTCTCCAGCGCCTTGTTCATCGCCAGCACCAGGCGCTGCGTCATGGCGTCGGCGTGGGCCTGCGGCCGGCCGTCGGCGATGTGGGAGAGCATAGCCGAGCCAGCGGCCGCCGACAGGGGGTTGGCGTTGAACGTCCCCGGATGGAAGACCCGGCGGGAGAGGTTCCATTCCATATCCAGGGTGAACTCCATAAGGGCGAAAATGTCACGCTTCGCGGCCACGGCGCCACCGGGCAGGCCGCCCGCCAGGATCTTGGCCAGGCAGGTCAGGTCGGGCTGGACGCCGTACAGCTCCTGCGCGCCCCCGGGCGAGAGGCGGAAGCCGGTCACCACCTCGTCGAAGATGAGCAGCACCCCGTGACGCTCAGTCGCCTCCCGCAGTTGGGCCAGGAAGCCTCCAACCAGCGGCAGGGTGCCCCAGGAGGCACCGCTAGGTTCGATGATAACGGCGGCGATATCACGATCCTCGGCCAGAGTGCGCTCTACCAGGGCCACGTCGTTCTGGGATATCGTCACCTGGTTCTCAAGGATACCCATCGGCACGCCGGACACCCGCTGCACGTCGGACTCGGCGTAGCGGGCGCCCATCACATTGTCATGCCAGCCGTGGAAGTTATAGTCGAACTTGAGGATCTTGTCGCGGCCGGTGTAGGCCCGAGCGAGGCGGATGGCCATGAGCGTGGCTTCGGTGCCCGAGTTGGTGAAGCGCACCTTCTCCGCCGAGGGCATCAGCCGCCGCACCCAGTTCGCCCAGGTCAGCTCCAGCTCGTGGCAGGCGCCGTAGTGAGTGCCCTTCGCTATCTGGGTATTGACCGCCTCCACCAGCAGCGGATGGCTGTGCCCCAGGATGAGGGCCCCATGTCCCATGACGTAGTCGATGATCTCGTTGCCGTCTACGTCCCACTTGCGGCATCCCTGGGCTCGCTCGATGTACAGGGGGAAGGGCGGCAGAAAGCGGACGTCATGAGTGACCCCGCTGGGGAACGTCTGGAGGGCCTGCTGGTAGAGCTGGGCCGAGCGGGGGTGCAGGCTGCTATAGGACCCTAAGATGTTCGTCATCGGGCACTTCCTTCCACCAGCCGCGCGCGCTCCACCAGGGGATGAATGGAAGGTCGCGCATGGTCAGCAGGCCAGGCCGGGCCTTCACCACCGCCGGAATCAGGTTCACGATTATGGCCGCCGTGGCCTGGTCGCCCTGGATGCCGCCGGCTATGGTTAGTTTGATGGGAGGCTTGCCATCGATGACTATCGAATCGCGCGGCTGCTCAGCCCCCAGCGACATCTGGAGGTCGAGGCGAATGGCCTCGCGGTCGCCTGCCATGGCGATCGCCGTCTGGCGCACTCCAGCCACGCGCCCCTTCTCCACGATAAAGGCGCCTGTCTCCCACCGGCGCGTCGCTATGATCGGCTCTATCGACTCCTTCACCTCGTCGAGCGGCCAGCCCATCGTCTCGGCAATCATGAACAGCGACTCTTTGAGCCCCACGTTACCTATCGACCCATCGGAGACGCGGAAGCGAAACTCCGTCGAAGATAGCCCCGTACCCATCTTTATCTGCAGTTGCAGCCGCCGCGTCGATGTGTCCACCACCCGGGTGACGGCTATTGACCGCACCTCCTGGCAGGAGCTGGTGAGCACCAGAGGCAGGACATCCATCACAAAGCCGGGGTTGACGCCCGCCCCCAAAACAGTGACGCCAGCTTCCTTGGCCCTCCTGTCCAGCTTGCGGGCCAGCTCGCCCTGGCCGGTCCAGGGATAGGACAGCTCCTCACAAGTAGAGATAACGTTCTTCTCGCTGGCCACCGCCTGGACCAACTGGGGATAGACCGTCATCAGATGGGAGGTGGTCGCTTGCACCACCACGTCTGCCGACGTGCCCCGAAGCAAGGACTCGGCATCATAGCTGACGGTGATGCCCAGGTGACGGCCGAGGCCCAGGACTTCCCCCAGCTCGCGGCCAGCTTTGGCCGGATGGGTGTCGATGGCCCCCACCACCTGGATATCCTGCCGCTGCAACGCCACCCTGAGGACCTCGCCGCCGACGGCACCAATGCCATAGTGGATAGTGCGGAATTTCTCCTGCATGGTGACGCCTCCCACCGATTCGCCTCCCGAATACATTCCTAACAACCCAAATCGTCCTGGGCCACCACCGGCAGCCCCCTTCGCCGTGCTGCTCGTTGCATATCTCGATACCGTAAAGAAAAACCTCGGACTATGACCTGATCATAATATACGACTGGACGAGCCCTATCAAGCATTGGAGGGCTGAGAACCACCCTCCAGTGGAACATAGCTTCTAAACGAGTTAAAATACAGTTGGAATGGCCAGACGTTCGCCAGCACGACGCCCAGCGACAGCGGCCAAGCCCATGCCGCCGCCGGCCTCTATCAGAGCTGCGCGGGTGCAATTCGCCCACGAGAGCGAGGGCGAGTTCGCCCGCATCCTCGATTTCTACGGCATCTCCTGGCTATACGAGCCCAGTACCTTCCCCTTGCGCCGGAAGGGCGAACGCATCGTGGAGGCGTTCACTCCCGACTTCTTCCTGCCTGACCTCAATCTCTACATAGAGCTCACCACCCTCAGGCAGAAGCTGACCACCGAGAAGAACCGCAAGGTGCGCCTGTTGCGCGAGCTCTACCCGCAGGTCAACGTCAAGCTTCTGAATAAGAAGGACTACCTGCGCCTGCTGGCCAAGTACGGCTACGGCCCACCCGATGCGAAAAAGGTGCCGGAGATCGACCGCGTCCTGATCAGCACCAGGCAGATCCAGCGGCGCGTGGCCGAGCTAGGCGCTCAGATCTCGCGCGATTACAGCGGCCAGGCGCCAGTGGCGGTGGGTGTTCTCAAGGGCGTCTTCTTCTTCATGGCCGACCTGCTCCGCCACACTTCCCTGCCCGTATCGGTGGACTTCATGGCCATCTCCTCGTACGAAGGGGATAGTGGTGGAGCGGTGAAGATCCTCAAAGACCTCGACCTCAGTATCGCCGACCAGCACGTCCTCCTGGTGGAGGACATCGTCGATACCGGGATGACCCTGAATCGTATTCTGGAGCGCCTGCGCTCGCACCGACCGGCCTCGCTCAAAGTCTGCGCCCTTCTGGACAAACGAGCACGCCGTCTGGTGGACGTGCCCCTGGACTACATCGGCTTTGAGATCCCCGACGAGTTTGTGGTGGGATACGGGCTGGACTATCGCCAGCGCTACCGTAATCTTCCCTTCATCGGCGTACTCAAGCAGGAGGCCTTGTCGTAGGTTAGTGGGGCGGAATCTCGGCTCTATGCCAGATGACGGGAGCAGAGAAGGGTCAATCGCCGAGAAATTTGCTCTCATCACCTCTTAGCCTCCACGCTCCCTCTTGACAACTTACGTGCTCTTGAGCGATAATAAGGTTTGCCTCCAAGGGGCTGAGTAAGCGGAACCGCCCAAAGGGGAGCTGGCGAAGCCGAAGCGCAAGCGGATGCTTCGGCGGCAAGCCAGACGGCGGAAGAAGCAGGAAGGTTCCTTGGGGGCTTTCTTTTTTGCCCTTATCGGCCCTCGTGCGCTGTAGCGTGTCCCTCAGCACCTTCGGTTCCCTCATTGCCACCCCCAGCACTTTCCCAAACATGGGGAGACAGCGAGCAGGCGGTATTGGCGCGGCGGGAGGTTGCGTCTATAGTATACGGAGGTCGTGACTCAGCAACCGCCCATCGGTGAGCAAGAAGCGAGCACGGGTGTCCGGACCCCGGTGCTGGCCAGGGCTATCTCCGTCATCGGGCGAGAGACGGCGATCGCTGCGGCCCTGGCCCTGCTCATCATCGCCTGCGGCAATCTGGTCTCCCTCCCCCCCGACGGCATCCGCAATGGGTTCGATTGGGTCTTTATCCCGGGCAGCCTGAGTCTTCTGGCTCTGCTAGTTCTATGGGCGGTGAGAATCGAAGGCATGCCCCTCCCCACCTTGGGCATCACCTCTGCCAACGCTGGCAGGAGCGCCCTGGTGGGAGCAGCCTTGGGAGCCGTCGTTATCCTCCCCGTCGTCCTTTACTTCGCATTCCCCCTCGGACTGGGGGACGGCATCGACCCCGAGGAGATGAAGGAAGAGACATGGGGAGGGTTCCTCTTCTGGGCCTTGGTGCGCCAACCGCTGGGCACCGCCATCTTCGAAGAGGTCCTCTTTCGGGGCGTTCTGCTGGCCAAGATGACCGTGGCCTGGGGTCAGCGACAGGCTCTCGTGGCCTCCAGCCTTACCTTCGCCCTCTGGCACCTGGTCATCAACTTTCGCACCATCCAGAATAGCGAGGTGGCCTCACCCGCCGGCCTTGCTGCTCTGGCCCAGATAGTCTCCCTGGTCGGCCTGTTCGCGGGCGGTCTCTTCTTGGGCCTCTTGCGCCAGCGCACCGGCAACCTGGCAAGCTGTGTGGTCTTCCACTGGCTGGTGGTCACCGCCATGTGGGGCACCCTGTTCCTGATGTCCCGCTAGCCGTCCGCCCGCCTTGACACCGCCCAGTGCTGCTCTATACTCATGCCGTCAGCCCGAGACTGATCCGCCTCCGGTGGAGGTTCGCCATGGAGATTCTTCTTACCCGCGGCGACATCGCTCAGCAGGACGCCGAGGCCATCGTCAACGCCGCCAATAACCACCTCTGGATGGGAGCCGGCGTGGCAGGGGCGATCAAGCGGGCCGGCGGCCAGGAAATCGAGGAGG
>JAIVWR010000021.1:0-12441 GCA_048636435.1 Acidobacteriota bacterium
CCGTAGCTGCTCCACCGCCTCGAACACATGCGGGTCAAACATGTAGACGCCGATCACTGCCAGGTCGCTGGGCGGCTGGCGTGGCTTCTCCACCACCCGCGCCACCCGGCCGTCCACCAGCTCGGCCACGCCGAAGCTCTGGGGGCTGCCCACCCGCCTGAGAAGAAGCTGGCAGTTGCTGGAGTCGCTGCGAAAGCGCTGCACAAAGGGGGCCACACCGCCCAGCACCAGGTTGTCCCCCAGGTAGAGGACGAAGGGATGGCCAGCCAGGAAATCGGCGGCGATCTTCACAGCGTGGGCGATGCCCAGAGGGGCCTCCTGCTGGATGTAGGTCACCTTGGCGCCAAACCGATTGCCATCGCCCACCGCTTTCTCCACCTGCGCCCGCGTGTCGCCCGCCACGATGCCGATGTCGGTGATGCCGCAGCCCACCAGGTCCTCGATGGCGTAGAAGAGAACCGGCTTGTTAGCGATGGGCACCAACTGCTTGGCGCCCGTATAGGTGAAGGGGCGCAGGCGTTCGCCCTTGCCGCCGCTGAGGATGAGCCCTTTGGGGTTCTCTTTTCCCATAGACCTTCGCCCCGGGCCAGGCTAGGGGTATTCTACCCTTCCCCTAGTATCGAAGGCAAGCGAGCCTGGGGACGGCCGGTCGTTCCTTGATTTGTGACTTCTGGCCTGCTAGTCTACGGTCTGGGATTGTGACGGTTTTGGGGGGGGAATTCGGTGCGAACAGTGTCTGTGGCTGCGCCGCGCGGTTTCGATCTGTCCCAGGTGGCTCGCACCTGGGAGCTGCTGCTGCTCCTGACGGCGCGGGATGTGAAGCTGCGCTATGAGGGTACCATCCTGGGCTTCCTGTGGACCCTTGCCAAGCCCCTACTCCTGGCGCTGGTCTTCGCCTTCGCCCTGAGCCGCGTGCTGCGGATAGAGGTGGGAGATGCTCCCTATGTCCTGTTCCTGCTGTCAGCTTTGTTCCCCTGGACCTGGTTCCAGTCCTCGATCCAGTTCTCCGCCGGCTCCTTCTCCAATAACGCCCCCCTGCTCAAGAAGGTCTACTTCCCCCGTTTCGTTTTGCCCTTCTCGGCCATTACCAGCCAGCTTATTCACTTCGTCCTCTCGATTCCGATACTGGCGCTGCTTCTGTTGATCGCGGGTTATCGCCCCGGCCCGGAGTGGCTGCTCGGCGTGCCCCTGCTCATGGCTATCCAGCTTCTGATGCTAGCTGGGGCCGTCCTGTTGGTGGCCTCCTTCAACGTCTTCGTGCGCGACCTGGAGCACTTGGTGGAGGTCCTGATGCTCCTATGGTTGTACCTCACCCCTATTCTGTATCCGCTCTCCCTGGTGAAGGAGAGGATCGGGCCAATCATATATCTCAACCCGATGGCCTCGCTCATTCAGGCCTGGCGGGACCTGTTTCTGTACGACCAACTTCCCGGCGTCGAGATCTGGCCGGCCCTGGTGTTCGCCGTCGTCGCTCTGGTGGCCGGCAGCATCGCATTCAAGACTCTCGAGGGACAGTTTGAAGTCGCCCTATAACGGACAAGAGGTCATCACCCTGGACAACGTCTCCAAGCGCTATTTCCTCCATCCGCACCGCGTGAGGGAGTTGAAGAAGGCCCTTTTGCATCTGCCGACCTTCTTGAAGGACAGTCGAGCCAGGCAGCCCTTCTGGGCGCTCAGAGATGTCTCTCTTACCATCCGCCGGGGCGAGAGCGTGGGGATCATCGGCCCCAACGGCGCCGGCAAGAGCACGCTTCTGCGGATCGTCTCCCGCCTGGCGCCCCTGACCAAGGGGAAGCTCACGGTGCGGGGGCGCGTCTCGCCCTTACTGGAGTTGGGGGCGGGCTTCCATCCTCAGATCAGCGGACGGGACAACGCCATCCTCAACGCCGTCCTCCTGGGCCTGTCACGTAAGGAGGCCCAGGAGAAGCTGCCGGAGATTGTGGAGTTCTCGGAGCTGGGGAACTTCATCGACCAGCCCATGCGCACCTATTCGTCCGGAATGTACGTGCGCCTGGGCTTCGCCGTGGCCGTCCACGTCAGGCCGGAGATCCTGCTCGTCGACGAAGTGCTAGCGGTGGGCGACGCCGAATTCCAACGCAAGTGCTTCGACCACATCGAGAAGCTGCGTCAGGAGCAGGTGACCATCGTCCTGGTCACGCACGACCTGGAGAGCGTGAAACGCTTCTGCGACCGGGCTGTCCTCCTCAACCACGGGGCCATCGCCGTCGAGGGGAAGCCGCAGGAGGTGGTGGACGAATACCTGTCGAGCCACTTCGAGTTCTCAGCAGGCCCGACGGATGGGGGCGATTCCTAGCGCATGATGACTGTGGATCGATTGGCAAATTCGCCTGGCTTACGGCAGCCACGACGTTAGTCCAGCGGGGTGTGTCTATGGTTCAGCACAGGCGCCGGCCTAGAGAACACAGCAACTCGCTTGGTTCTACCGACAGGACGGCGCAGGGTACTGAGGCTCCCACCAGCCGACCAGCGGCAGATGTGCGAGACGGAAGTCGCGCGGAACTGACCCGGCTTCGACGAGGAGTGCGGCTTAGGCAAGAAGAGGTCGATAGCTTACAGCGCCGCCTAAGCGACATTGAGAACTCGACAAGCTGGCGGCTTGTCCAGCGCATTCGACCGCTGGTCTGGTTTCTCGCGCCCCCCGGCAGCCTACGCTACCGAATAGCGATGCGAATGGTGAGATGGACGTTTTCTTTCGGCGCCCGGCCCACGAGGCTGGTAACGGCACCCCTGCGCTGGACACTGCGAGCACTGCGCCGACGTCCGTTGCCTCGAAGTGAGGAATCAGTCCAGGGAGCACCACGAGTGAGTCGACTACGGGTAGGGTGCTACGGTGAGCACGCTTGGTCAGTGGGAGGCGGCGCCGTGCACGTGCTGAAGTTCCTGCTGGCCCTCTCCGACTTTTACGACGCGGACCTGCTGCTTCCTCCTGGGGCACCTCTGCGAGACAAGCGATGGTATCGGGAGAATCTGAACATCGATATCGGAGACGTTGAGGTTAAGAGGTACGCCACGGGCGCGGAGGACAACTACGATATCTGGCTGTCAGCGGCCAATGAGAGCATAGTGTTCGCCAACACCCCGAAAAGCTTCAACATAGTGTTTTTCCCCTTCGTGGCTCAGGATGGTGACGGTATCACTCACATTGCCAACAGCAACTACACCGCTTCCCACGTTAGAGACCGCTACAGGACGCAGGACGTGATGGTGATCTATCCATCCATCGCTCCTGATGAGCTACGCCCCGGCCTGAAGGAACCCATGATCCTGCATGTGAGCCGTTTTGCAATACCTTCTGCCTTTGCAGACAAAGCTCACCTGGCGATGATACAGGCGTTCAAGCAACTGTGTAATCAGGGGCTAGAGGGCTGGCGACTGATTCTTGCCGGATCCACTCTCGATGAGGCCGAGGCGGCGTATGCTGCCCATCTCGCACGCCATGCCAGCGGCTTCCCGATCGAGATCAAACCCAACTTGTCGGCTTCGGAGCTACGCGAGCTGTACTCGAGGGCCTCAGTCTACTGGCATGCCACGGGGTTCTCCGTGTCGGAACCGGCTGCCCAGGAACACTTCGGGCTTACTATTGTCGAGGGAATGGCTGCTGGGGCAGTCCCGGTTGTCTTCAGTTCTGGAGGACCGCGGGAGATTGTGACTCATGGGGAGCATGGTTTCCTATTCAGTTCACTTGAGGAGCTCGTGAACCTGACTTGGGAGGTAGCGACGCGACCTGCGCTCTGGAAGAGGCTTTCTGAGAGGGCGAAACGGCGCGCCTGTGACTTCAGCGATGAGGTGATGAAGCATAAGCTGCTATCTGCGGTGGCTAAGTCGGAGAAGGTGTCCATTGTCATCGGTACACGCAACAACTGCGGATATTTGAGGAGGACGCTGGAGACCCTCTTCTGCCATACGCCGCCTGGATTCGAGCTCATCATTGTAAACAACGCCAGCGAGGATGGAACAAACATCCTTCTGCAGTCCATTGACTACCCGCACTTGAAGACAATCAACAACAGGTCAAATCGTGGCTTTGCCACATTCAACAATCAAGGTCTGCGCCTCGCCGAGAGGCCATACGTTCTCTTCCTAAATGACGATGTGGAGCTTAAGCCAGGCTGGCTGGAGCCGTTGGTCGAGATGCTGGATCTGCATCCCGAGGTCGGCGCTGTGGGGTCACGTCTCCTCTATCCGGACGGTCGGATTCAGCATGACGGCAAGATGTTTCTACAAAAGGACCTGCTGCCGTACCACGTTAGCATCGGTGGACGCCCCGGCGGGGACGAACGGCCCGTGGAGGTAGATACCCTGACGGCCGCTTGCCTCCTCGGACGCCGCGAACTCCTCGGGTTCTGCGAGGACTACCGGCGCGGATACTATGAGGATACCGACATGTGTCTTCGTATCAAGGAAAGCGGGCATGGGTTGGTCCTACATCGTGGAAGCGTTGTTATTCACCACCATGGGGTATCCATGGGCAAGAATCAAGCGGCTACAGAGCGAGCTCAGGCCAGGAACGAGAGCATCTTCCTGGAGCGCTGGTCTGCCAAACTCCCATCGCTGGTCCACCTGGCTACTGAAAAGGAGCTCTACAGGGGCAAGCTGCGCTGCCGGCGGATTCTACCGGCTGACGCTCTCTCCGAGAGCTGGCCATTCTCCCACCGCCTGGACGGATGAGAGAGGACCAGCAGGTCTATTCTGCAGCTGGCTAAGGACTGCGGGTAGCGCATTGCTGGCAAGAAGGATCGGCTATTGCTACAGCCAGCGCGGCGTCAGCGTTCGGGCGGCAGGATTGACTGGCGGGTGACGTGAGGCTCTGCTTTCTGGTCTATCACGGCAGCATGTATTCGGGCGGGCAGGGCGTCTACGTCCACTACCTGACGCGCGAGCTGGCACGCCTGGGCCATGAGGTGCACGTCATCGCCGGCCCCCCCTACCCCACCATGGCCGAGGGCGTTCAGGTGCACCGCCTGGAGAGCTTTAGCTGGTTCCGCTTCGTCGAGGACCGCCGAGGGTTCCTTGACCGGCCCAACCCGCTGGAGTTCTTCTACCCCTTGAACCTGTTCGAGTTCGCCAGCACACGCGCGGGTATCTTCCCTCTGATGTTCACTTTCAGCCTGCGGGCGGTGGCCAAGTTTCAGGAGCTGCATCGCCGCCACCCCTTCGACATCGTCCACGACAATCAGGGGCTGGGCCTCGGCCTGCTGCTGATGAAGAGCTTCGGCGTGCCGCTCGTGGCCACCATCCACCACCCCTTGTCCATCGACGCGCGTAACGCTGTCGCGCAGGCCACAGGCCCCATCGAGAAGGCCCGTCGCCTCATCTACTACCCCATCTTCATGCAGGAGTTCGTCGCCCGCCGTCTGGACAGGATCATCACCGTATCGGAGGCGTCGGCCCGTATGGTGGAGAAAGCCTTCGCTATGCCCAGGCACCGTATGGATGTTGTCCACAACGGAATCGACACGGACTTGTTCCGTCCTATGAGGGTGGCCAAGGATCCCAACAACATCATCTGTGTCAGCAACTCTGAGGATCGAAGCAAAGGCGCCGTCTATCTTCTTCAGGCCCTGCGCTACCTACGCGATAGCACAGACTACCGCTTGACGCTTGTCGACCGGCCGCAGCACGAGCTGAGGCTGGTGCCGCGCCTGCTGCGCCGCTATGGCCTGAGCAATCGCGTTCACTTCACCGGTCGGGTGACCACGCCCCAACTGGTGCGCCACTACTGCCGCGCCCAGATGAGCGTCTGCCCTTCCCTGTACGAGGGGTTTGGCCTGCCCGCCGCCGAGGCCATGGCCTGCGGCCTGCCGGTGGTGGCCACCTCCGGCGGGGCGCTGCCCGAGGTGGTGGAGGACGGCGTCACCGGCATCCTGGTGCCGCCAGCCGATGCCCGCGCCCTGGCCGAGGCCATGGACAACCTCATGAGAGATGCCCAGCTGCGGCGGCGAATGGGGAAGGCGGGCAGGCAGAGGATCCTGGAGAAGTTCAGTTGGCGGAAGGCTGCTTTGCAGACCGAGGCCGTCTACCAGCAGGTGTGCCAGCCGAGTCCGGCTGCGGCGTCAGAGCCTGTAGCCGCGTCATAGCAAGGGTCCACCCGATCCAGAAGGCCACCGACAGAACCCCCAGGCTACCCACCAGAAGAGGGGCAGCCAGCGCCCAGTAGCTGCGCCTTCGCACTCCCTCCAGCAAGGTGGCAGCGATAGCCAGAGTAGTCCCGCAGATGACGACCCCGTACAGGCGCGACCTGTCCGGCCTTGACCCTCGCCCTTTCTGTTCTGTCATAGCACCCTCGGAGCAGCAAGATATTAGCAACTTCAAGGCGAAACCGCAAGGCGAAAACCTACCATCGTCCCCTCCACGAGCCACACGATGGCGTCTGGCCGCAGAGAGGGCAACCTATCTCCTTTTGCGCTATACTTGGGGAGCGACGAGCGCAGCATGGTACGCCCCTACAACGTGGAGCCATCTGGAGCGGCTAGAGGGAGCCATCGGCACCCACGGCTGCGGCGAGACGCAGGAAGAATAGCAAGACCTGGGAGAAGACAATGAAGCTGGCATCCTTGTTACGCCGCGTCCGGAGAGCTACTCAGGGCCCTTCCGTGCATCCAGATTCCCCCTTGGACATCGACATCAAGGCCGAGGCCTCGAAACTGCACTGGTACCACTGCATCAAGCTCGCGCCGGGCTACACAACGCCGGGGATAGTTGGTTGGTCAGCGGATACGCCCGGCTGGGAAAAGAAGTATCTGTTTCCCTCTGCCAAGGAGCTGCGCGGCAAATCTTTGCTGGACATCGGCACCATGAACGGGTTCTTCGCCTTTGAAGCGGAGAGGAGAGGCGCCTCCCCTGTGGTGGCTATAGATCGGGATCCTCCCGGCTTCCCCGACGCAAGAGAGGCCTTCAATTTCGCCGCCCGATCTCTCGGATCCCGCGTCACTTATCGGGTCCGCTCCGTCTACGACCTCGAACCTACAGATTCTGGCACGTTCGATTTCGTCTTAATGTACGGAGTCCTGTACCACTTGAAGTTCCCGTTGTATGGCCTGTATCGGGCGGCCAGCGTATGCCGTGACGTCTTTCTCCTCGAGACCCACGTCACTTTGAAGGATGATCACTCATGGCCGATGATGCTCTTCTACCCCGGCAATGAGCTTAACGAGGAGCCGACAAACTGGTGGGGACCAAACACACGCTGCGTCGATGCCTTCGTGGAGCATCTGGGATTCCGCATTGAGAAGCGCCTCACTCATCAACAGGATGTCGCTGGCCTCGCGCCAGCTCGCTACACCGTGTGCTGTCGCCGTGTCCGGCCGACCCCTCCGCCCTTCAGCGAACTCTAGCACCTATGGCGCGTCCTGGTCTAAGTGAGAAGGCATTCCTGGGATCGGGATGGAGCGCCTGCTAGCCGCCGGTTGAGCTGGGGCTTTGGTTAGCAAAAGCTAGGCGTCCTTAGCAATAAAGCCGCCTTGCGGCGGCAGATCCGTATCTGAAAGCTAGCGCCCCCGGCAGGACTCGAACCCACAACCACCTGGTCCGAAGCCAGGTGCTCTATCCAATTGAGCTACGGGGGCACCTTCAACCCATTGACTGAGCCAAACCAAGCTACGGAGTGTTCAACAAGCCCTAGAAAGTTTATCATAGGCCTCGTACGGCCTCAACCGTGCTTGTCCCTCGACAAGCACGCTATCTCACAACCGCCTGGGAGAGCCAACGTGGAGCAAGACGCCGAGGTCATGATCAAGACGGTGGAGGATCTCCTACGGGGCAAGGCTCTGGAGGAGGCCGTCGACCTGGTATCCTCCATCCACCCAGCCGACCAGGCCGAGCTCTTCTGGCACCTGGAGCCGGAGCTGCGGGAGGCCTTTCTGGCCCTCCTGTCGGCTGAGGGCCTCGCTCACCTGCTGGAGTACCTGGACGCCGACCAGCGGGCTGAAGTGGTGGAGAAAATGCCACGAGCGTCTCTGGCCCGCGTCCTGGACAGGATCGACAACGATGTCGCCGCCGACATCCTCCGTACGCTGCCCCCGGCGGAGGGCGCGCGGGTGCTCTCCACCATGAGCACGGCCTCAGAGGTGGCCCCCCTCCTGCAGCATGCCGACGAGAGCGCCGGCGGCCTTATGACCCGCGGCTTCGTGTCCCTCCACGGCGAGATGACCACCCAGGACGCCATCAAGTATCTGCGCCTGCGCAAGCCCAACGTCGAGGAAGCCTACTACCTGTACGTCCTGGACACCGCCAATCGCCTGGAGGGCGTGCTAAGCCTGCGCGAGATGGTGGTGGCCCCCGCCGCAACCCCCATCCACGAAGTCATGAGCCGAGACATCATCACGGTAGCACCCCAGACCGACCAGGAGGAGTGCGCGCGCCTGATCCAGCGCTACCGCCTGCGCGCCCTGCCCGTGGTGGACGAAGAGCGCCACCTGCTGGGCATCACCACCATGGACGACGCCATGACCGTCGCCTCTGAGGAGGCCACCGAGGACATGTATGGCATCGTCGGCCTGCCCGCCGAAGAGAGCGGCTATGACCCCGTCAGGGTCTCGGCCCGCAGACGCCTGCCCTGGCTGGCAGTAAACCTTGCCCTGGTCTTCGTAGCCGCTGGCGTCGTCAGCCGCTTCGTAGACACTATCGAACAGATAGCGGCCCTGGCCGTGTTCATGCCCATCGTGGCCGCCCAGGGGGGCAATGCTGGCATTCAGACCATCACCCTGGTGGTGCGCGAGATTGCCCTGGGAGAGGTAGAGCTCAAAGACGCCAGACGCGTCCTGGTCAAGGAGGTGTCCGTGGGCTTGCTGCAGGGCATCGCTCTGGGGCTAGTCGTCGGCCTGATAGCCTGGGTCTGGTTCAATAACCCCTGGTTGGGTCTGGTTGTCGGTGTGGCTATACTGCTGAATCTGGTGGTGGCCGGCTTCTGGGGGGCGATAATACCGCTGGGCCTGCGCTGGCTCCGCCTCGATCCCGCTGTCGCCTCGGGGGTCTTCCTGACCGGCTTTACCGACGTGCTGGGCTTCTTCTTCCTGCTGGGCCTCGCGACCCTTCTGCTCTCCCAGCTCACCTAGCTACTGAGGAAGGCTGAGGGAAATACCGATCGTGGCGTGTTGTCCGTTCTCCCGCACGATGCCGATAGCTACCGTCCCCCATTCCTCACCGCCATCCACCCGGGCGAACTCGATGATAACGACCTCCTCCTCAGCGATCTCCACCACGTTCTCCACCTGCCAGGGGTCCTTGCCCAGCTCGCTCTCATAGAAAGCCCGCACCTGGTCACGGCTGTCCTCCGTGTCCATGCTCACCAGGAACCCGCCCTCCTCGGGGGTGAGGGTGTCCACACGGGTGACGGCTTCCTCGTAGATAGGGAAGTCCCGAGGGAAGCCCTCTGGCAGCTCGATGCCGCCAGGCCCTCCTTCCTCGCCGCCACCACAGGCGGCGGCCAGTGCGAGGGCCACAAGAAGGCCAAGGGCGATAAGCATGCCTGCCCGACTCATCTCGTCACCACCAGACTCCCACGAAAAGCACCGCACGCGACGGTGCCCTCAGGTTAGCAGGTCGATGGACAGCAGGCAAGAAACTGGGGTGGACGGAGGGATTTGAACCCTCGATCTCCAGGGCCACAACCTGGCGCGTTGACCGCTACGCTACGCCCACCACGACAGGACAGCAGAAATGCTGACATCGTCGCAATGCCAGCGCCTGGAGTTTATCACGTTTACCCAGATACGGTCAAGAATAGTGTGGGCTGATCCCTCCTCTCGTGTCGACAAGGCAGGGGGTAGCTTGTAGAATCGGGGGGCTGAGGTTTGCGGTAAAAGATTACGCTATAGTAAAATTAACTAGCAAGGAGGCCTTCATGCATGAGCTAGCGGCAGCCCAGGATGTTGTCAAGACTGTCCTAGCGACGGCCGAAGCGGAGGGCGCTCAGAGAGTAGTAGCCATTATCCTCAAGATCGGCAGCCTCTACGGCGTTGACCAGATGCGAGAACTCATCGCCATGGAGGCCAAGGGGACCATAGCCGAGGGGGCCCGCCTGGATATCGAGCCCGTGGACGGTCCCAACATTCGGGTTGAGAGCATAGACGTAGAGTAGTAGGTTGCAGTGGCTATCAGAGCGCAGGTGGTGGTACGAGGGATCGTTCAGGGGGTTGGCTTCCGTCCCTTCGTCTATCGCCTCGCTCAGGAGCATCAGCTTAGCGGCTGGGTCCTCAACTCCACCCAGGGCGTGGTCATCGAGGTAGAGGGGCCACGGCAACGAATAGACGGCTTCATCACCGGGCTCAAGGCCAGTCCCCCTCCGCAGGCTGTCATCGAAAAGGTGGAGACCAACCTCCTTCCGCCTGTTGGCTACTCGTCCTTCATCGTCGAGGCCAGCCGCGAGGGCAGTGAGTTCGTCCTGATCTCCCCCGACATTTGCATCTGCGCCGACTGCCTCAATGAACTCCAGAACTCCCAGGACCGCCGTTGGGCCTATCCCTTCATAAACTGCACCAACTGCGGCCCCCGCTTCACCATCATCAGCGACATCCCCTACGACCGACCTAAGACGACGATGAGCGCCTTCACCATGTGTCCCCGCTGCGACGAGGAGTATCACAACCCTGCTGACAGGCGCTTCCACGCTCAGCCCAACGCCTGCCCCCGGTGCGGCCCCCGGCTGGAGCTCGCGATGAATGGCGCTCGCCCCGCTGAGGCGCCGCTCCAAAGGGAGCCCATCGAGGGCGTCCGCCGCCTGCTGGCCGAGGGGGCGATCGTGGCGGTGAAGGGGCTGGGAGGCTTCCACCTCGCCTGCGATGCCACCAATGCGGACGCGGTGGCGACCCTCCGCGAGCGCAAGCAGCGCGTGGACAAGCCCTTCGCCGTCATGTCCCTGGACGTGGACACCGTCCGCCGCTACTGTCAGGTGAGCGAAGGCGAGGCCCAGCTCCTCGAGTCGCCGGCGCGGCCCATCGTGCTCCTGCGGCGTAAGCCGGGCTCGCCCATCGCCGCCCAGGTAGCCCCCGCCAACAATAACTTGGGCGTCATGCTGCCCTACACGCCCCTGCACTACCTCATGCTGGGCGATGGGGCAACACCCGCGCCTCTGGCCCTGGTGATGACCAGCGGCAACATGAGCGAGGAGCCTATCGCTATTGGCAACCAGGAGGCGCTGGAGCGCCTGAGCCCCCTGGCCGACTACTTCCTTCTCCACGACCGCGATATCTACGTCCGCTGCGACGACTCAGTCACTCGCCTGTTTCGCGGCAGGGAGGCGATGCTCCGCCGCTCCCGCGGCTATGCGCCCTTCCCCATCCGTCTGAACCTGGAGCTGAAGGAGATCCTGGCCTGCGGGGCCGAGCTCAAGAACACCTTCTGCCTCACTAAGGGCACCTATGCCTTCCTTAGCCAGCACATCGGCGACATGGAGAACTACGAGACCTTCGCCAGCTATCAAGCGTCCGTCGAGCACTTCCAGAGGCTCTTTCGGGTGAATCCGCAGGCTGTGGCCTACGACCTTCACCCCGATTATCTAGCCACCCGCTACGCCCTGGAGCTCGCGGAGGCCCAGGGCTTGCGGCGGGTGCCCGTGCAGCACCACCATGCCCACGTGGTGAGCTGCATGGCCGAGAACGGCGTGGACGCAGAGGTCATCGGCGTGGCCCTCGACGGCACCGGCTACGGCACGGACGGCCACATCTGGGGCGGCGAGTTCCTCCTGGCCGACTGCCGCCGCTTTCGCCGCCTGGGTCACCTCAAGTACGTGCCCCTGCCCGGCGGCGATGTAGCCACCAAACGGCCCTATCGCATGGCGGTAAGCCATCTCCTGAGCGCCTTCGGTGAGGAGGCGCTGGACCTGCCCCTGGAGCTGTGGGCGCAGATTGGAGAGGCGGAGCTGGCCCTGGTGCGCCGCATGATGGCGGCGAAAGTGAATTGCCCCCTCACCTCCAGTTGCGGCCGCCTGTTCGATGCCGTATCGGCCCTGCTGGGCGTGCGTGGCGTGGTCAACTACGAGGGGCAAGCGGCCATCGAGCTGGAGATGCTGGCCGCCGAGGGGGTGGATGAGGTCTACGACTGGAGCCGACCTTCAAGCTATCCTATAATTATTGATCCGGCGCCTGTGCTGCGAGGAGTGGTATCGGACCTGAGGCGAGGGGTGGATCGAGCTGTGATCTCGGCCAAGTTCCACAACACCATCGCCGATACTATTGTCGGCGTGAGCCGGGCCGCCAGGGAAAGGACGGGCATCAACCGAGTGGCCCTTAGCGGCGGCGTATTCCAGAATATGTACCTTCTTGGCCGAACCCTGGATGGGCTGGAGCGCCAGGGCTTCGAGGCCCTCATCCATCACCAGGTGCCCGCCAACGATGGCGGCATCGCCCTGGGCCAGGCGGTGATCGCCAACGCTCGCCTGTCGCGGAGGAAGGAGCGCTAGCCATGTGTCTGGCCATACCAGCG
>JAIVWR010000022.1:0-12357 GCA_048636435.1 Acidobacteriota bacterium
AGCGTTGGCTGGAAGGGCCTGGTGGATGGGCCGGATAGCGGCATCTACCGGGTAGCTCCCCTGGCCCGCCTCAACGCCGCCGACGGTATGGCCACCCCCCTCGCCCAGGCGGAGTACGAGCGGTTCTACTCCACCCTGGGCGGCAAGCCCGTTCACGCTACGCTGGCCACCCACTGGGCGCGCGTTATCGAGCTCGTCTACGCCGCCGAGCGGATGCTGGAGCTGATCCAGGACCCAGAGATCACCAGCACTGACATCCGCACCATTCCCACCGAGACCCCCGGCGAGGGCGTGGGAGTGGTGGAGGCGCCCCGAGGCACCCTCATTCACCACTACTGGGCTGACGAAAACGCCCTGGCCAAGAAGGTCAACCTGATCGTGGCGACCGGCCATAACTATGGGGCCATGGCCATGTCCATCAAGAAGGCGGCTCAGGGCCTGATCAAGAAGGATACGGTGATCACCGAGGGTCTCCTCAACACCATCGAGATGGCCTTCCGCGCCTACGACCCCTGCTTGGCCTGTGCCACCCACTCCTTGCCCGGGCAGATGCCCTTGATCGTCAACATCTACGACAGCCAGAGGAACCTTACCCAGAGCCTCAGAAGGGACTAGTGGTTGCGGACCCTCATCTTGGGTCTCGGCAATCCTATCCTCTGCGACGACGCCGCCGGCCTTCAGGCTGCCCGCCGACTATATGAACTGGTGGGCGGCGAGGATGTCGATCTGGTGGAGGCGGCCCTAGCGGGAATGCAGACCGTCCAGCTTCTGTCCGGCTACGACCGGGCGGTAGTCATCGACGTGGTGCAGGACGAGGCGAGGGTGGGCGAGGTCTGGCGCATCGATACCGACGACCTGGAAAACGTCTCCTCAACCTCCAGTCATGGCATCGGCCTGGGGCAGGCCCTGCGCCTGGCCCGGCTGATGGACCTGCCCGTCCCTGAGCAAATTCTCATCTACGCCATCGCTGCCGCTGATACCTCTACCTTCGGCGAGACCCTGACGCCTCAGCTCGCGAAAGCCCTCCCCGCCATCGTCCGCAGGATCGCCGCCGACCTGGGTCACCCTTCGTGAAGCAAACGTTGCTGTCCATAGACGGAAGACCAAACGATGGCATGGGATGACGAGGTCGAAAAGCTCCAGCGCGACCTCTCCTCATTCGACCTCAAGGTCGTCGAGACCGACAAAGCATCGGCGAAAGACCTCGAAGCCATCTTCTCCCTCTTCGAGATGAACTATCGCCAGGCTAACCGCGCCTATCTGGAGAAGTCGCTCGGAACGCTGCGATACCTCGCCCTGGCCGAGCACGAGGGCACGGCGGCCGGCTTCGCTCTCGGCGAATCCCGGGTCATGGACCTGCCGCGCCTGCCCGGGCAGGTGGTCAACCTCGCCGGGATCTGCTGCATCGCGCCCCAATTCCGGCGGCGAGGCCTCTTCGCCAACCTAGAGTATCTCATCTTCCTGGCCGTCGAGGTGCCAGCGCATTCACGCCGGCTGAGCTGCGGCCGCATGGCTCATCCTGCCGGCATGCGAGGGTTTATCCGTATCCCGACGGTGGTCCCCAAGCCGGGGGTGCGGCCGACACCCTGGCAGCAGGAGGTAGGCCAAGCCATTGCCGATGCCTTCGGCAGTCACGCATTCGACCCGGAGACGTTCGTCTGCATCGGATCGGGCGAGCCCATCGGCTACCCGATCATCGAGTTCCAGGTGGAGCCGGAAGAGTGGGCGGTGTTCAGGCAGGTCAACCGGGACCGGGGCGACGCCCTCCTGGCGATGGTCTGGACGCCGGACGCCCCGCCGGGGTGGTAGCCGGCTCGCTGGCCTCCCTGCCCCCTGTGCGGCGCCAGCGCCGTGCTCATCCTCCTTTCTGCGCCCCTGCGCGATGCTTGACACCACCTGGCCGGCGTGGTATGGTAGATTGAGCAGTTGCGCAATGGTGC
Organism: Acidobacteriota bacterium; assembly: GCA_048636435.1. Taxonomy (GTDB): domain Bacteria; phylum Chloroflexota; class Dehalococcoidia; order SM23-28-2; family SM23-28-2; genus SM23-28-2. Next base: position 1,941 of record JAIVWR010000022.1, read on the forward strand.
AGTGATGGCGCCTCAGGCTAGAACCCCAGCGGATTCCTCAGGAGCCAGCTATCTGGATCCACAGGCTGTCGCCCGGGTCAAAGCAGCCCTGGTCGACTCAGCCATCGCTTCCCACCTGGCCGAGACCTTCAAGGTTCTGGGCGACCCCAGCAGGGTCAGGATCGTTCACGCTCTCTCGTTGGAAGAGCTGTGCACCCGCGATCTCGCCTCGGTTCTGGGCATGAGCGAGTCCACCGTGTCCCATCAACTGAGCCTGCTGCGCCTGCTGAGGCTGGTGAGGTTTCGCAGAGAGGGTCGCATCGTCTACTACTCTCTGGACGATGAACACATCCGCCAGCTGTTCGAGGACTCTCTCAGGCACGCCAAGGAGCAACGATGACCTGGCAGCATCAGGCTTCACGTCCCGCCAGCCAGCGGGCCCTCCTCCTCGCCTTCGCCATAACCGTGTCCTTTCTGGTGGTGGAGATCGTGGGTGGTGTGCTAACCAACAGCCTGGCCCTTCTGGCCGACGCTGGCCATATGCTTTCCGATGTGGCCGCGCTGGGGCTGGGCATCTTCGCCATCTGGATGGCCATGCGGCCGGCCACCGCTACCCGAACGTATGGCTTCCACCGGGTGGAGATACTGGCCGCCCTGGCCAACGGGGTCATGCTTGTGGCCATAGCTATCTACATCTTCTGGCAGGCCGGCCACCGCCTCCAAGAACCGCCGGAGGTGAAGAGCCTGCCGATGTTGCTGGTGGCGATGGCTGGCCTGGGCGCCAACGTGGCCAGCGGCTCCCTTCTCTACCGCCACAGCAAAGACAGCCTCAACGTCAGGGGCGCCTTCTTGCACGTGCTGGCCGACGCCCTGGGGTCGGCAGGCGCCATCGGCGCCGGGGTCATAATGCTGACCACGGGCTGGTATCGGGCCGATGCCATCGCCAGCGTCTTCATCGGCGTTCTCGTCCTGGTCAGCTCGTGGCGGCTGCTCAGGGAGTCACTGGGGGTGCTGCTGGAGGCGGTTCCCCCCCACATGGACGCCAAAGAGATCGAGGCCGCCCTGAAAGGGGTGGCCGGCGTGGAGGGCGTGCACGACCTGCACGTCTGGACGGTGACCTCCGGCTTCGTTGCCCTGACCTGCCACGCCGAGCTCAACGACAGCTGCGATATCCAGGAGGTTCTGGAGGAGCTCTGTCAGATGCTCCACGAGCGGCACGGCATCCGACACGTGACCATCCAGCCCGAGGTCCTCGGGCTGCACGGTAGCACAGCTCACCGCCCGCTGCCACGCTGCCACAGCGTCTCCGACGGCGGCGAAGAATAAGGAAGCCCAGCCAGGCCCTGCCGGCGGACCCCCGAGGCGTCGGCGGCCCTGACAGCTGAGTCTCCCTACCTGTACACACCCTAGAGATTTCGAAAACTCTTTTCCATGTCACCTTGACACCCATCAGTTGCTACGGTAGAATGTCTACTAAGTCGAGTAGTTTAGTTCCACCCCCCAGGAGGATCGGGAGATGAAGCTTTCCACCAGAGGACGCTACGGCACCAGGGCGATGCTCGATGTAGCGCTTCATGGCGCGGAAGGACCCGTGCGCCTCAAAGACATCGCCCGCAGACAGCAGGTGTCGAAGAAATATCTGGAACATCTCACCAGCAGGCTGGAGGCGGCGGGCCTGCTGAGAAGCGTTCGCGGGGCGGGCGGCGGCATCAGCCTGGCCAGGCCGGCCTCTGAGATAAAGCTCAGCGAAATCTTGCAGACCCTCGAAGGCCCAGCTGCTCTTGCGGAGTGCGTCGATAATCCCGAATGGTGTCCGCGCTCCGCTAGCTGCGCCACACGCGACATCTGGATGCAGATCGGGCGGCTCACGAGCGACTTCTTGGAATCGAAGACGTTGGAGGACCTTTGTCACCAGCAGCGGGAAAAGGAACAAACGGCACCCGGTATGTACCACATCTAGCAGAACCAGGTCGGACAATCCATGAGAGGGGACAGCAGACAAAGATGAGCGTCAAGGTGCAAATTCCCCTTCCGTTAAGGGGCTCCACCGGCGGCTTGAGCGAGGTGGAGGCAAGAGGAAGCAACATACGTGAGATCATAGGCGACCTGGAGGCAAGCTATCCCGGCATCAGGGAGCGGTTGTTCAGGGGCGACGAGGAGCTTAACCGCTTCGTTAGCATCTTCGTAGGGGGCCGGGACATTCGCCTGCTGGAGGGACTGGAGACCACCGTCAGGGAAGGCGATGAGATCACCATCCTGCCCCTCGCCGCTGGTGGCTGACGGAGGAATAAGGTGCAGTCCCACACGGACAGATATTCAAGACAGATCATCTTCCCCGGCATCGGCAGGGCGGGCCAGGCGAAACTGGGGAAGAGCACCGTTGTGATCATCGGCTGCGGCGCGCTGGGAACCGTTGCTGCCGCCTGTCTGGCCCGTGCCGGCATCGGCAGGCTCAGGATCGTAGACCGCGACTTCATCGAATACCACAACCTGCAGAGGCAAATACTGTTCGATGAGGATGACGTGAGGAACCAGATCCCCAAGGCGATCGCGGCCGAGCGGCACCTGCGAAAGGCGAACTCCTCGATAGAGATCGAGGGGATCGTGGCTGACGTCAACTACAGGACCATCGAGAGACTTGTCGCGGGAGCAGATGTAATCCTGGACGGGGTTGACAACCTTGAAACACGCTATCTCATAAACGATGTCTCCCTGAAGCATAGGGTCCCCTGGGTCTATGGGGCAGCGGTGTCCTCAGACGGAATGACCATGAACATCATCCCCGGCAGAACGCCCTGCATACGCTGCCTGTTCCCCATCATGCCCGCTTCCGGGCGCGTTCCTACCTGCGACACGGCGGGGGTGGTCAGTTCGGCGCCGTTCGTCATCGGCGCCCTCCAGAGCGTCGAGGCCATAAAGATACTCGTCGGAGCGGAGGACGTTAACAGGGGTCTCATCACCATCGATGTTTGGACTGGCGCCTTCCAGCGCCTTCAAATCGGCGATTCGCCCTCTCCCGACTGCCCTGCCTGCCAGGGCAAGTACGAATTCCTCGACGCCCGCTTCGGGGCGCGTACCACCTCCCTCTGCGGCCAGAACGCAGTGCAGGTGGTGGTTCCGGGCGACGCGGAGCTTTCCTTTGAGGAGCTTGCGAGGCGCTTTCAAGAGATCGGTCAGGTCAGCTACAACGAGTTCATGCTGCGCTTTGCGGTTGACGGCTACGAGATGGTGCTGTTCCCAGATGGCCGAGCGATCGTGAAGGGCACCAACGATGAATCTGTGGCTAAGGGACTATATGCCAAGTACGTGGGCATGTGAGCAGAGGACCGAAATGATCTACTTGGATAACGCAGCAACGTCGTGGCCCAAGCCGGAGGCCGTCTATCGGACGATGGACACTTTCCTCCGAGAGAAGGGGGCTAACCCTGGCCGCTCGGGCCATGACATGGCGGTCGCGGCAGAGAAGGTGTTGGAGGAGACGAGGGTGCTCTTGGCCCGCCTCCTCAACGCCGCCGACGAGAAGGACATTATCTTTACCCTGAACTGCACCGATGCGTTGAACCTGGGCCTGAAGGGCCTCCTCAAGCCGGGGGATCACGTGATAACCAGCTCGATAAGCCATAACTCCCTGACGCGCCCGCTGCGAAAGCTGGAGCACGGGGGAGTCAAGGTCACCAGGCTACTTCCTTGCTCCGAGGAGGGCTTCGTCTCGCCGCAGGACATCGAGCAGGCCATCGGCCCGGACACGCGGCTGATCGCCGTGACCCATGCTTCCAACGTGAGCGGGGTCATACAGCCCATTGAGGAGTTTGGCGAGGTGGCAAAGAGGCACGACATCGCCCTTCTGGTCGACGCGGCCCAGACAGGCGGCGCGCTACCAATCGATGTTCAGGCTATGAACGTCGATCTGCTGGCCTTGGCGGGCCACAAGGGGCTATTGGGCCCAACGGGAACCGGCGTGCTATATATGAGCAAACGCGTGGAGCTGGAGCCGACAAGGGAAGGCGGGACCGGAACCGTGTCGGAGTCGGAGGAGCAGCCTTCCGACCGGCCGCACATGTATGAGAGCGGAACACCCAACACGGTAGGCATTGCCGCACTTGGGGAAGGACTCCGATACCTTATGTCGAGGACATTGGCGGATATCCAGACGCACAAGAAGACATTGCTCGACCGCCTGCTGGACGGACTGGCGGCCATTCCCGGCATCACCGTCTACGGCCCCAAAGACAGAGCGAGGCGTCTTTCGGTTGCCCCCTTCAACATCAAAGGATGGAGCCCAGACGAGGCTGGAGCCGTCCTTGACCAGGCCTTCGATATCAAGGTCAGAACCGGCCTTCATTGCGCCCCTGCCGCTCACAAGATTCTCGGCACGTATCCCCACGGCAGCGTGCGCGCGAGCGTGGGCTGTTTCAACACCCTGGACGAGATCGATTTCCTTCTGAATGCCCTGAAAAAGATCGCTGCCACGGAGCCGCCAAGGCTGGCGGCAGATAAGACTCAGGGCAGTTCGATATCGGCCCACTAAGCGAGAAGGGAGAGGCTCAGCTATGGGAAAGATCGCCAATGATATCACGGAGCTCATAGGCAATACCCCGCTCGTCCGATTGAACAGGATGGCGGAGGGACTGGAGGCCACGGTAGTGGCAAAGCTGGAGTCCTTCAATCCCTGCGGCAGCGTCAAGGACAGGATCGGCGTGTCTATGATCGAGGCGGCCGAGAAGGATGGCCTCATCACCAGAGATACACTGATCGTCGAGCCGACAAGCGGCAACACCGGCATAGCCCTGGCCTTCGTCTGCGCCGCCAAGGGCTACGGGCTCATCCTCACCATGCCCGACACCATGTCCGTCGAGCGAAGGCAGCTTCTTGCGGTTTTTGGGGCAGAGCTTGTCCTCACCCCCGGGTCGGAGGGAATGCCAGGCGCCATGAGGAAAGCCGAGGAGATCGTCGCCAGCCATCCCAAGGCCTTCATGCCACAGCAGTTCAAGAATCCCGCCAACCCCTTGATCCACCGCGAGACCACCGCCGAGGAGATATGGCGCGATACCGATGGTCAGATAGACATCCTGGTATCTGGGGTAGGGACAGGAGGAACGATCACCGGCGTGGCGGAGGTCATCAAGAAAAGGAAGCCAGAGTTCAAGGCCATCGCTGTTGAGCCCGTGGACTCGCCAGTCCTTTCCGGCGGCAAGCCAGGCCCCCACAAGATCCAGGGCATCGGGCCTGGCTTCGTACCGGAGGTGCTAAACCCAGATCTGATCGATGAGATCATTCAGGTCAGCAATGATGACGCCGGAGAGGTCGCCAGGCAGTTGGCCAGGCAAGAAGGGATACTCGCCGGCATATCCTCGGGGGCGGCGGTGTGGGCAGCCCTGGAGGTAGCTAAAAGACCCGAAAACAAGGGAAAGCTGATCGTGGTGGTTGTCCCCGATACCGGCGAGCGCTATCTCACCACCTGGCTCTTCCAGCTAGACGATTGAACCAGCCCCAAGATCTGACCATCGAACCCTGTGGGGTGCCAATGCTCCGGGGAGGGTTTCGTCTCGGCGCGGGACATCGAGAGCAACGTGTGGTGGGGGTGTAGCGCCGCAGCATGGCCGGGGTAGAGTGGCCGAGTAGGAACTGGGCGTCAATCTCGCGGGCACCCCGACGCCCTGCTAGCGGCGGCGCCCGCCTGACCGGTCGCGGCTCCAATTACTGCGCCGCTTGGCCGGAGGCTCAGACTCGACGATATCCATCGTGCGGCCGTGGAGTTGCGTCCCCTTCAGCGACTCCGTCGCGGCCGACGCCGCCGATTCGTCGGCCATCTCGACGAAGGCGAAACCCTTTGGTCTGCCGGCCCGGTCGCTCGCGATCCGCACCGACACAAGTTTGCCAAACGGCGAGAATACCGCTCGAAGATCTACTACGGTTGTGCCGTAAGCCAGATTGCCGACGTATAGACTCTTCATGCTCGCGTCCCCTAAGCTGACATTCGCGCCCGCGACCAGCGTCCCCGCCGCCAACCGCCCGCCGCCCTGCCGAACGCCGGGGCGGAAGCGGGTTGGACTGGCACTGCCTCTCCAGTAGAGCTGATGCGCGGCAGGCGCCGCCCCAGACCTCGCTCGATCTCGTGCCACTTGGGCAGATCAGCAGCGCTGATGAGGGTGATGGAGCGACCAGACCGCCCCATCCGCCCGGTCCGGCCGACGCGATGGGTGAAAAGGTCAGCAGTCTCCGGCAGCTCGTAGTTGATCACGCGCCCGATGCTCAGCACGTCTAGCCCGCGGGCGGCGACATTCGTCGCCACGAGGATAGGCACCTGCCCGGAGCGAAAGCGGTCCAGGGCGCGGTCTCGCTGTTCCTGGCTGAGGTTTCCCTGGAGCACGGCCACCCTGTATCCTGCTGCCTCCAGGCGGCGGCCTAGGTTGCGCACGCCGTGTTTCGTGCGACCGAAAACGAGGGTCGCGTCGTCCGTCGGCTCATCCAATAGCTGCCGGAGCACCTGCAACTTGTCGCCCTGCCAAACCTCAACGACCACGTGGTCGATGTCCGGTTCCGCTTCTTCGGACACAGCAGATGTGATGACAGCGGGCTCCACGAGGTGGCGGGCGGCGATGGTGTGCACCCACGGCGGCGTCGTTGCCGAAAAGAGCGCGGTCTGCCGGCTCCGAGGCGTCATCGCGAGGATGCGCTCGACATCCGGCGCGAACCCCAGGTCGAGCATTACGTCGGCTTCGTCTAGCACCACCATGCGTAGCTGTTCGAGGCGCAGCGTACGCCGCCGGAGGTGGTCCAGCACACGACCGGGCGTGCCGACGACGATCTGGGCGCCTCTATTGAGCATCGTCTCCTGCGGCCCGAAGGCGCGTCCCCCGTAGAGAAGCGCGACGTTCAACCCGGCGCGCCTGCCCAGCTCGGCAAGAACGCCGCCCACCTGGCGGGCCAGCTCCCGCGTGGGCGTCAGGACCAGCGCTTGGACTTGGCGCTGGTGCTGATCGCAGCGCTCCATGAGTGGCAAGCCGAAGGCCAGCGTCTTGCCGGAGCCGGTGTACGCTTGGCCGATCACGTCGCGTCCTGCGAGGAGCAATGGGACAGCTTGCTCCTGGATAGGCGTCGGGGTCTCGATGGTCATGGCTGTCAGGGCCTCCCGACTAGATGCGCGGAGGCCAAAGCTATGAAAAGATGTCAACAGGATTCCTTTCTTCCCGGAGGCCACGTGGGAGACAACCAGGCGGGGATTCAGAGCGGAAGCAGCTTGAAGTGAAGATGTCACTGCTAGTGTAACCGATTATCGTGCGAAGGGCAAACCAACTGGAGCGGGAGACGGGAACTCTGTGCGGTGGCCGTCCTCGCGCCCGAGCCTGGCTGACTGGAGGGCCGGGTGGGATTCGAACCCACGACTCCCGGATTAAAAGTCCGGAGCTCTTCCGCTGAGCTACCGGCCCTCATTGCCCTTCGGCGTGATTGTACGTCCAAACTCGGTTCGTCTTCAAGGGGCTGCACTCGTCCAGTACGCTGGTGACACCGAGTTGCCTGCTGCCGCGGGTCGTAGCGGCGACGCCAGCGGCGGGAGGTTCGAGGACTGATGTCGAAGTGGCTACAGGCGAGGCGAGCGACGGCCTATCCGCGAACTAAGGACGCGGGGCGCTACCCTGAGGTTGGGCCAGCTAGACGGCCCTTGTCAGTGAGCTGGCACGGGCCAAGGATAGTCGTCTCGTGCAGATTCATGTCTTCACCACTTCGTAGGCCTTGCCGATGCTCACGAGGGTGCAGCCGCTCCGCTGGCCACAACTGGCGCACATAGAAGGGATTTCTCCCACTTCCACCTCTCGCAGGCGCCCCTTGCGCACCAGGGTCTCGATCATGCCGTCCAAGGCGCTGCGCTGCACACCCAGGCGCCGGCTCAGCTCGTTCAGATCAATGGCCCCGCCGGCGGTCTCTAGCTCCTTGATGATCTGCGAAAGCATCTCTCACACCGCTCCGATACTAGCCAAGGCCCAACAGCCCGGCCCCCTGGTAGACCACAAAGGCAGCCACCCAGGCCACGGCCGTATAGAAAACGGCAGCGAATCCCGCCCATCTCCAGCCGAACTCGTGGCCAAATGCCGCCAGGGCTGCCACGCAGGGTACGTAGAGGAGGACGAAGATGAGGAAGGCAACGGCAGATCGCTCGCTGAAGACGGGTTTCAGGGCAGACTGTAACTCGGTTTCCTCCTCTGGTGCCGTCTCGAAGGCACCGGGCACCAGGGCTGGTATGTTCTTGACCGAATCACGCACCGCCCTGGCGCCGCCCTCGAAGATGTCTCCCACCTCCTGCGGCGTGGAAGGGAACTCTTCCTCCTCCTCGCCGTCCTCCGCGCCACCGACGTAGATCTCGCTCATGGTGCTCACCACCACCTCTTTGGCGATGAAGCCGGTGACCAGAGCTCCTGAGGCCTCCCAATCGCCGAAACCAATCGGCTCGAATACATGGCCGATGGTAGAACCGGCATGGCCGAACCAGCTATCCCGCTGGTCATCCACACCCCAGGGCATGTTGAGCAGGAACCAGATGACCACAGCGGCGGTGAAGATATAGACGCCCGCCTTGCGGATGAAAGCGCTGCTTCGCTCCCACATGTGGGTGGCCAGCCCTCTGAGGGTGGGCAGCCGGTAGGGCGGCAGCTCCATGACAAAGGGCGCCGCGGGCTTGCCCCGGAAGAGTGTGTACCTGAACACAATGCCTGTCAGAATGGCCACAGCGATGCCGACGAGGTACATCGAGATGAGAACGATGTCCTGATGGGTGGCAAACAAGGCGGCGGCGAACAGGACGTAGACCGGCAGGCGGGCAGCGCAGGACATGAAGGGGCACAGTAGCGCCGTCAGGAGGCGGTCTCTGCGGCTTTCCAGGGTGCGGGTGGCGTAGATGGCGGGCACGGTGCAGCCGAAACCAATCAGCATGGGTATAAAGGACTTGCCGTGCAACCCCAGGCGATGCATCACCCGGTCCATGACAAAGGCCGCCCGCGCCAGGTATCCGCTGTCCTCCAGCAGCGCGATGAAGAAGTACAGCAAAAATAGCAGCGGTATGAACACCATGACGCCGCCCACGCCGGCGATTATCCCGTCGAGGGCCAAGGCCACCAGCCAGTCTGGTGAATTGACAAGGTTGAGAAAGCGCTCCGCCCAGTGGGAAAACGGCCCGGTAATGACCTCGTCGAACCAGTCCATGTACGGCCCAGCGATATCAGTGACCAGCTTGAACATTACCCACATCACTGCCACGAAGATGGGGATGCCCAGGAGGCGGTGGGTAACGACGGCGTCTATTCTGTCAGACAGGATTCGACGAGTTACCGCCGGCCGCTCCATCACCTCCTTGACCAGGCCGGTGATGAAACCGTACCTGCGGCCGGCAATGACCGTATCCGCGTCCTCGCCGTAGATGGTACGCAGGTGAGAGACGCTCTTGTCGGCCGCCTCCAGAAGCTTGGCGCCGTCGCGGGCGGCGGCCACCCGCTCACGGATGTCTGCGTCCTCCTCCAGGAGCTTTATCGCCAGCCAGCGGGGTGGGTAGTGGTCGACACGGATAGTCTCCGCCTCGATGAGGTCGTAGAGCTTGGCGATCTCCGTCTCTACCTCGCGGCCATAGTCCACCAGGGGCTGCCCCTTGCGGGGGTAGGTCATGTCATGGGTTGTCACTGGAGCGATTTCTTTCTAGGAGGGCCGATCACTCTCTGTCTTTGCCTGCGGCTGCCTTTCCTCCTGGCTGAGATTTGGCCGCTTGAATGATCTTCTCCTTCAGCTCTTCTATGCCCTGGCCCCGATTGCCGACCGTAAGCACCACAGGGATCCCGCCCAGGCCCTCGGACAGCTTGGCGATGTCGATTTTGTAACCACGGGCTTCGGCCATGTCGCTCATGTTGAGGGCGATCATCAGGTCGGCGCCCAGCTCCAGGATCTGCACCGCCAGATAGAGGTTGCGCTCCAGGTTGGCGGCGTCGACCACGGCCACCACCACATCCGGCCGCTCGTCGACTATGTAGTCCCGGGCGATGACCTCCTCCAGGGAATAGGCGCTGAGGCTATAGGTTCCGGGCAGGTCCACGACCTTGATTTCCTGCCCATCATGGCGCCAGATGCCATCCTTCTTCTCTACCGTCTTTCCGGGCCAGTTACCCACGTGCTGGCGGCCACCTGTGAGTCTGTTGAAGATGGTGCTCTTGCCGGAGTTGGGATTGCCAGCCAGGGCGATAGTGAATTCTTCGGCCATACTTCTTATCCCCTGTCTAGATGGGCTCTACCATAATCTTGTGCGCCATGCCCCGTCCCAGGGCCAGGCGAGAATCGCGCACGGCGATAAGCAGCGGCCCCGAGGGGCCTGACTGGACCACCCACACCTTTTCGCCCGGCGTCAGCCCCATATCGGCTAGCCTGCGCCGTATGCCCCATCCTCCACCGACGCCTACCA
>JAIVWR010000023.1:0-11847 GCA_048636435.1 Acidobacteriota bacterium
GGTGAAGACGGGTGACATTCTGATCGTCATCGAGGCCATGAAGATGAACAATGACCTGAAGGCTCGGCGGTCCGGTCGAGTGCAAAGAGTCTACGTATCACCGGGCGAAAGGGTGGAGCAGGGAGGTGCTCTCCTCCTCCTGGCCTAGCTAGGATTGAAGACTCTTGCAAAGTATGCTACACTAAGCCACACCATCGACGGATAGTGTGTTCTTTCCGCGAGGGTAAGGGTTATACCAGAGCAGTTTCGCGTCAACGAAAGGATCAAAGGAATAGAAGTTCGCGTAATAGCGGACGCGGGCGAGAACCTGGGTGTTCTGCCCGTTTTTAAGGCGCTAGCCCTTGCCAAGGAACGCGGCCTCGACCTGGTAGAGGTTGATCCCCACGGTAGTCCACCTGTCTGCCGCCTTCTGGACTACGGCAAGTGGAAGTACGAGCAGTCCAAGAAGGACCGCGACGCTCACAAGCATCAGAAGGGCTTGATGCTGCGTGAGGTGCGAATGCGGCCTCATATTGGCGAGCACGACCTCGAGCGGAAGGTTCAGGTGGCGGAGAGATTGCTTCGGGAAGGCGACAAGGTCAAGGTCACGGTCAGGTTCCGCGGTCGGGAGATGGCTCATCCGGAGACGGGCCGCGCCTTGCTGGAGCGCTTCTGCGGTCGCCTGAAAGACCTTGCGGCCGTTGACAGGGGCACCAACATGCAGGGCCGATTCCTCACCACGATCCTAGCGCCCACCAACAAGAAGCCCCCCAAGGAAGTCACAGAGACGCGGGAGGAGCCGGTTGGCCAAACTTAAACTGAAAACCCACTCCGGCGCCAAGCGACGCTTTCGCGTCAGCGCGCAGGGCAAGATCGTGCGGCGTAAGTCTCATATCAATAACGCTCGCCGCAAGAAGCGGCGGGCGGTGAAGGCCGAGTTCCACACCATGCAGGCTGTGCACCGTAGCTACCGCCAGCGAGTGAGTCGGCTTCTTCCCTACGGGGGCGCGTAGGGTCTAGTGAGCTGTTCAGAGGAGACTGGATTTGAGCAGGATCAAGAGAGGCGTCACCAAGAGGCGAAGACACAAGAAGGTGCTCGCACAGACGCAAGGTCATCGAGGTGTCCGGCATCGCCTTGTGAAACGGGCCCGCGAATCGCTCATGCACGGGCTGTATTACGCCTATGAGCATCGCAGGAAGCGCAAAGGGCAGTTTCGCCGTCTCTGGATAGCTCGCATCAACGCCGCTGTCCGTGTGCATGGCTTCTCCTACAATCGCTTCGTCGATGGCCTCCACAAGGCGGGGGTGGAGATCGATCGCAAGGTCTTGGCCGATCTGGCGGTTCGTGACGGCAACGCCTTCGCCCGATTGGTGGAAACGGCCAAGGCAGCACTGGCAACCCAGTAGCGTTTTGTACGGTAGTCTCGCCGGGCCCTGAGGACCTTTCTTCGGGCCTTTTTCCCAAAAGCGGGCGGTCGCCCTCCCAGGCGGCCTGTTCATAGAGGGTCGAGGGAAAGACTCCCCGATGGGTGTCGTCGACAGTCAGGCCACCGCTGAGGGTGACGACAGGGTGGCTTCCCGGTCCAGGTGGCTATCTCCTCTCCCCTATCTGCTCATTGGATTAGTAGTACTGCTGCTCATCGCCGACAGCTATCGCACCAGTGCGGCGGACCTGGCTGGGCCCTACTACGACCTCGATGGCCCGGGGCAGGACGTTTGGCTGGACTCCTCCGTACGGGTGGTGGTCGACAGGCCGATGTCCTTCCAGGAGGTGGAGCAGACCTTCAGAATCGAGCCCCAGCCGGCCGATTGCTCTCAGTGCCTGACCGTGACCAGGGATGGACTCAGCTCCTGGGACGATTGGGCGCCCTGGGCCGAGACCACGGTCGTCTTCAATCCCGACAGACTCAAGGTCTTCCAGGCGGAGACAGACTACACGCTATCCATCGTCGGCAAACGCTTTCTCTTCCGCACTATCCCGGTTCCCAAGGCCATTCGCTACGCGCCCTCGCCGGGTCAGGGAGGGGTGTCGACGAAGGCCCCCATCGAGATCGAATTTGACCGCCCCCTGGCCGACAACCCGCGCTACTTGGTGACCATCGAGCCCGATGTCCTCTTCTGGCCTCACTGGCAGGGGCGGAAGCTCGTCCTAGAGCACGAGCGATTGCAGGCTGGTCGGACGTACCGGGTGATCCTTCGGCCTGGCATCCGCGATTCGGCCGGCCACCCCAGCCAGGAGCGCTACTCCTTTGCCTTCGCCACCGTGGAGCCCCCGGCAGTTGTGAGCGCCGAGCCCAACGGTAACGACCTCCAGCGCGTCCTCAGCGAGGTCAAGGTGGTCTTCGACCGGCCGATGGACGAAGCAGCGGTGGAGCAGTCCTTCAGGGTGGAACCGCAAGCATCCGGCAGCTTCCAGTGGCCAGACGACAGGACGCTGGTCTGGAAACCCTGGGCCTTGCTCTACAGCACCACCTATCGAATCGGCGTCGGGGGCATCTCCCGGACCGGCAATCCTCTGGCGCAGAAATACTCCTGGCAGTTTCGCACCCAGGATCCGCCACCACCGATGATCACGACCAGCAGTGACGGGACCATTGTCCTCACCTTTGACGACCAGGGCACCAAGGCCCAGGTGGAGGCCATTCTGGACATCCTGAACGAGAACCTGGTGAAAGCCATCTTCTTCCCCGTGGGCAACTGGGCGGAGGAGAGCACGGAGCTCATCGACAGGATGGAGGCGGACGGGCACCTTGTCGGCAACCATACGTATAGCCATCCCAACCTGACCAAGCTTTCGGAGGAAGAGATCCGCTGGGAGATTGAGCACGGCGTTGGCGAGCACCTCCTTCGCCTCCCTTACGGGCAAAGCAATGCTGTGGTGGAGGCGGTGGCTGCTGAGCTGGGCTATAGTATCTACGGCTGGAGTGTGGACCCCGAGGACTGGAAAGAGGTCACCGCCCGGGAGATCGTGGAGACGGTGATTCGCGAGGTGAGGCCGGGCGCAGTGATCGTGCTGCACTTGCAGGGAAAGCATACCGCCGAGGCCCTGAAGCACCTCATCCCCTTGCTACGACAGGTGGGCTACAAGTTCTGGCGGCCACCACCAGAGAGAACGCCGCAGCAGAGCCCCGCTGACGATGCTCACACTGGCCCCAAACAGGCCTAGCCCCTAGTTCTTTGCCGCTCGGCTCCTTCGTCGCCGCATTCTGGCGGCCGGAGGGCTCTAGCTCCTGAGGACAGCCCCCAGCTGCCCCGATAGGCGATCTAGGATGCGGCGGCGCTCCCGATTCACCTCCGCCTCGCTGAGGGTGTGGTCCAGCGATTGGTAGGCTACGGAGTAGGCCAGCGACTTCTTGCCCGCCGGCACCGGCGCCTCTGTGTAGACGTCGAACAGGGCGGCCCGCTGCACCAGAGGGAAGGCCTCGATTATGGCCTGCACCTGGGCGGCGGTTACTCCCTCGTCCACGACGATGGCGATGTCCTCCTCCACCGCCGGAAAGCGTGAGAGCGGCTGGTAGAGGCGGGGCTTGCCCACCTGAGGCGCGAGGGCCTCCAGGTTCACCTCGAACAGATAGACATCCTGCTCGATATCGAAGGCAGCGGCCACTCGCGGGTGCACCTGTCCCACCAGGCCCACCCTCTGGCCGTCCAGCTGTACCTCGGCTGTTCGGCCGGGCACCAGGGCGAAGTCCTCGCTGTCGTCGTAGGTGACGGTCAGTCCCAGACGGTCGAAGAGGAAGTCCAGGTAGGTCTTGGCGTCGTAGAGAGCGACTGGCTCGCCCCCGGGCTGGCCCCAGCGGTCGGGCCGGTCTCCAGTCACCGCGCCGGCCAGCGATTCCACTTCCTGGGGTAGCTCGTCGGGGCGAGGCAGGTAAGCGCGAGCCACTTCGAATAGGGCGATGCGTCCCTGACGATGGCGCAGGTTGGAGGCCAGGGTCTCCAGAAGCGATGCCCTGAGGGTGGTGCGCAGGTACTCCTGCTGGTGGCTCATGGGGTTGGTCACTCGCAGCGGTGGACGCTCACTCAACTCCTCTGGCGGCAGCACCTTGGCCAGGGTCTCCAGGTTGGTGAGGGAGTAGGTGATGACCTCCTGCATGCCAGCAGTGGCCAGGATATCCCTCACCCGCTCCCGCAGCTCTCGCGACGGCTGTGGCTGCGCCGGCGGGATCGCGCCGCGGAGCGTGGTGATGGGCAGTTCGTCGTAGCCGATAATGCGGGCCAATTCCTCGGCTACGTCGTCGGGGATGCGCACGTCGGTGCGCCAATAGGGCACTCGCACCACGTAGCGGTCGGGGGGAACCCAGCGGCAGCCGAAGCCGAGGGAAAGCAGCGTCTGGCGAACCTGGGGCGTGGGGAGCTGAAGGCCCAGGATGCGGGCCAGCCGCTCCTGGGTGACGGTGATGCGTGTTACCCGTCGCTTACCCGGATAGACATCGATGATGCCTTCGGCCGCCCGGCCGCCCGCCAGCTCCACCATAAGCCGCACGGCACGCCTGATGCCCACCATCGCCAGCTCGGGGCTCAGGTCCTTCTCGAAGCGGGCGGAAGCATCGGTGCGCAGCTTGAGGGCGGTGCTGCTGCGGCGGATATTGGCCGGGTTGAAGTTGGCCGCTTCCAGAAGGATGGCGGTGGTGTCATCGGTCACCTCGCTGGCGGCACCTCCCATGAGGCCCGCTACCGCCATCGCCTCCTTGGCGTCGGCGATGACCAGCGTGTCGCGGCTCAGGGGCCTTTCCGTTCCATCCAGGGTGACCAGCACCTCGCCGGGGCGGGCCCGCCGCACGATAATCTTGCGATCGCTGATGAGGGAGAAATCGAAGGCGTGCAAGGGTTGCCCTACTTCCAGCATCACGTAGTTGGTTATGTCCACCACATTGCTGATGGGGCGCACGCCGGCCGCTAGCAGGCATTCCTGCATCCAGGGGGGCGACGGGCCGATCTGCACGCCCTCGATGAGGGCGGCGCAGTAGCGTGGGCAGAGATCGCGGTCGGCTATCTCCACGCTGAGGCGACCCTTGAGGGGGCGGCCCTGCTCTTGGTAATCGCCCGGCGGCTCGCGGACGCTGCCGCCGCTGAGGGCGGCCACCTCGCGGGCGATGCCCAGCACAGACATGCAGTCGGGCCGGTTGGGGGTGACATCCAGGTCGAGGATGGTGTCGCCCAGGTATTCGCTCAGCGGCGTGCCCACTGGGGCGTCCTCTGGCAGCACCAGGATGCCCTCGTGGGAGTCGGACAGGCCCAGCTCCTTCTCGGAGCAGACCATCCCCGCCGATTCCACGCCGCGGATCTTGGCAGGTTTGAGGATGGTGGGCTCGCCGGTGTGCCCGTCGATCAGCTCCGCCCCCACGCGAGCGAAGGCCACCTTCTGCCCTGCCGCCACGTTGGGCGCGCCACACACCACCGTCATCTGCTCGCCGCTCAGGTCCACGGTGGCCAGGCGAAGGCGGTCGGCATTGGGGTGAGGCGAGACGTCAACCACCTCGGCCACGCTGATCTTCTCCCAGTCGCGGCCGGTAGTGAGGATGGCGTCCACCTCTATACCGGCCATGGTCAGACGGCGGGCCAGTTCGCCCGGGGCAAGGGTTATGTCAACGTATTCTCGTAACCACTTGAGCGGTACTCTCACAGAGGCACCTCAAAACTGCTCCAGGAAGCGGAGGTCGTTGGCGTAGAAGAGACGGATGTCCTCGATGCCGTGGCGGAGCATGGCCACTCGCTCCACCCCCAGGCCGAAGGCGAAGCCCGTGTAGCGCTCGGCGTCGTAGCCTACGTTGGTCAGGACCTCTGGGTGGACCATGCCAGCGCCGAGGATCTCGATCCAGCCGGAGTTGCCACAGGCACGGCAGCCCTGGCCCTTGCACAGTGGGCAGTCGATGGACATGTCGGCTCCCGGCTCCACGAATGGAAAGTAGTCGCAACGGAAGCGGACCCGCCGGTCGCGGCCGAACAGCCGTCGGGCGAACTCGTACAGGGTTCCCTTCAGGTCGGCCATGGAGATGTTCTCGTCCACGGCCAGGCCCTCGACCTGCGTGTGCATCCATTCGTGGGTCGGGTCGGTGGCCTCGTGGCGGTAGCACTTGCCGGGCGACACGATGCGCACCGGCGGTTGCATCTGCTCCATCACCCGGATCTGCATGGGTGAGGTGTGGGTTCGCAGGAGCATGGGGTATTCCTCGTTGCGGGCGTAGTCGATCCAGAGGGTGTCCCACATGTCGCGGGCGGGGTGGTCCTTCGGGATGCGGACGGCCTCGAAGTTGTAGTAGTCCCACTCCACTTCAGGCCCCTCGACCACCTGGAAGCCCATGGATACAAAGGCAGCGAGGATATCTCGCAGGACCTGGGTGACGGGATGAAGGCGCCCTATGGCCAGGGGGTGACCAGGCAGCGTAACGTCCAGGCGGCCGCTCTCGACGACGGCTGTGACTGCTGCCTCGCGGAGCTGGGCCTGGCGCTGGCTCAGCTCCTCCTCCAGCGCCGACCTGAGGCGATTGGCAGCCTCGCCTACCTGTCGCCGCTCGTCCAGGGGCAGAGAGGCCAGGCCGCGCAGAACGAGATTGAGGCGGCTGCGGCGACCCAGATGAGCTATTCGCCAGCTCTCTAAAGCCCCTTCATCGGAGACAGCGGCCAGTTCCGTTCTGGCCTTGTCTTCGATTTCCTTCAGCTCTTGCAATTGGGGAAGAGTCATGTATGCTTAGCAACTCCGGGGCCGGCGCTGGTATTATATTATGAAGTGGTATCGTCAGGTCAACGGCTGGGCCGTCTTGACAAGGATTGCAATCGCGATATTATTTGACGGCATGGCGGGGAAGTTCGCCAAAAGGAGGCGGAACGATGGCAACGCGAGCATACATCCTCATCGAGGCAGCAGTGGGCAAGGCCAAGCCGGTGGCCGAAGGCGTGATCGACATGAGTTTCCCCAACGCTAAGGTGGTCACCGTTAATGCTGTCACGGGCCCCTACGACGTCATCACTCTGCTGGAGGCCGATGATCTGGACCACCTGGGTACAGCGATCACCGACGGCATCCAGCAAGTAGACGGCGTCCAGCGCACCACCACCTGCCTCGTCGTCAAGCTCGGCTAGGGTCCAGGCGCACCGCTCCGGCAATCCCTCCGCCTGCTGGTGGGCAGGTCGGTCTTTGTGGACAGGCCGATGCCGCGGTGGAGGCATGGCTGGTTCGCCAGGTGTGTTCATCGCCCGCGTTTTCACATGTGCCAGCGATTGGTAAGGTGGTGAGGCGGCCCCTGGGGCAGGTGAGCAGGTATGATCAGCGTCGACGAAGCCCTGGAACGCATCCTTAGCTACGTTAGCGTCCTGGAACCCGAGGAGAAGCGGATCCTCGCCGCTCTCGGTCAGGTGCTGACCGAGGACGTGATCGCGCCCTTCAACATCCCGCCCCTGGACAACAGCGCCATGGATGGCTACGCCCTGCAGGCAGCCAGCACCGCCGGCGCCTCGCGCTCTGCGCCGGTGGAGCTACGCGTGGTGGGCGAGCTAGCGGCTGGCTACGTCTTCGAAGGGGAGGTGACCCCCGGTGCGGCGGTTCGCATCATGACCGGCGCTCCTGTCCCCAGGGGTGCCGATGCGGTGGTTCCCTTCGAGGAGACGGAGGAATCCGTCCACAAGGCGCCGACGGCGATGCGACGCATCGACGAGGGGGTGCGCATCCTCAGAGAGGCGAGGGCCGGCAGCAACATCCGGCGGGCGGGCGAGGACATCCGCGAGGGCCAGCGGGTGCTGGTCAAAGGCGTCGTCCTCCGGCCGGCGGAGATCGGGCTGCTGGCATCCATCGGCCGGACGACAGTCAAGGTGGTCCGGCGGCCGGTGGTGGCGGTGCTGTCCACTGGCGACGAGCTGGTGGAGGTGGGCCAGCCTCTGCCGCCCGGCCGTATATACGATAGCAACGTCTACAGCCTGGCCGCTCTCATCGATCGCTACGGGGGCATTCCCAAAGTGCTGGGCATCGCCCACGATACGGTGGAGGCCCTCGTAGACAAGATCCATCAGGGGCTAGATGCCGACATGCTTCTCACCTCGGCGGGCGTGTCGCGCGGCGACTACGATATGGTGAAGGACGTGCTGGCCCGTGAGGGGGAGATAGACTTCTGGACGGCGGCCATGAAGCCAGGCAAACCCCTGGCCTTTGGCTTCTTCCGCAGCGGTGAGAGGCGCATCCCTCACATCGGCCTTCCCGGTAACCCTGTGAGCTCGATGGTCTCCTTCGAGCTGTTCGCCCGGCCGGCCATCCTGAAGATGATGGGCAAGACCCACTGGCAGAAGCCAACCATTCGCGCCATTGCCAAGGAGCGCATCGTCAACCGGGGTGACCCGCGCCGCTACTTCGCCCGCTGCGTCGTCACCGAGGAGGGTGGCCGCTACTATGCCTCGCTCACCGGGCCTCAGGGCTCGGGCATCCTCAGCTCCATGGCTGCTGCCAATGCCCTCACTGTCATCCCTGAGGATGTGGATGTGGTGGAGCCGGGGGATGAGATCACGGTGATGATGCTCGACTGGAGCCAGGGCGAGGAGTGGGGCACAGCTTGACCACCAACTGACACATAAGGACTCTGTGTTAGGCTGCCCCGCAAAGAGGCCCGACGCAGAAGCCCCCCTCGCACCGCCCACCCCCGGGCGCCGACGCCCTGGCGGGACGGGATTCGCCCCCAGCAGCTCAGGATTAAGAGCTCGTCACTCTCCGTGTCGGCTTGTCACTGGTGCGTCCCTCTCGTGACAGCTTCGTATCTAGTCAGAGGCGAAAACCTGTAACCCATTTTTGATCTAAGCGTCCTTGTATAGTGAAGCCAACGGCAGAGATGGCTTCTCGGT
This sequence comes from Acidobacteriota bacterium, assembly GCA_048636435.1. Lineage (GTDB taxonomy): Bacteria > Chloroflexota > Dehalococcoidia > SM23-28-2 > SM23-28-2 > SM23-28-2. The sequence goes on from JAIVWR010000023.1 coordinate 8,806, forward strand.
GAGTGGGCGCAGCCGCTTGGTCACGGGTGCACCGGGTGGATCTCCCTGTGCATCCCGCCAAGGCCGAACGGCCATCGGCGCTGCCTCTCCGTTAGCAAGGTGGTCCTAGCCAGACCCTGTCCTAGAGGAGGGATGCTGCCCACAATGTTTGGTTTGAGATCGGCCCAAGGGCGGGTGGCCGCAGTCGTTGTGCTGTTCGTCCTGCTCTTGGTCGGCATCTCGCTGGTGGCGGCCCAGCGGGCGGCAGCAGACCACGCCGCAGACACCACTCTCTGGCTCCTCATGGGCTTTGGCACTGCCACCTTCCTGGTGGCCGCCGGTACGGCAGGAATGCTCCTAGTGTCAGTGATACGCCCACTGGCCTCGCTGCGGGCGACCGCCAGGGCAATCACCTCCGGCGACCTGGAATCGAGGGCCGAGGTGTGCGGCCCGGAGGAGGTGGCCTCTCTCGCCCGCGCCTTCAACGAGATGACGGACGCCCTATCGGCCAAGACAAAGGAATACATCGATACCGTCAATCTGACGGGGGACATAATCCTCAGGCTGGACAAAGATGGCAGGTTCACCTTCCTCAACGACGCGGGCTGCGCATTCTTTGGGAAGCCGAGAGAGGAACTTCTGGGGACCGACGGCGGAGCTTTTCTTCCTCCCGAGGACCGAGAGCGAGCTGCTCAGGCGGTCCTAGAGGTGATAGAGAGCAAGGGGCTGGTAAGCGGGTTCGTGAGCCGCCTCGCCACCCCGGGGGGGATGAGGGTGGTGGAATGGAACGCCTCTCTATTCTTTGATGAGGAGGGCCAGTACGCCGGAATCCAGATGACGGGGCGTGACATCACCGAGCGCCAGAAGGCGGAGGAGGGGGTGCGCGAGAGTGAGAAGAGAGTGAGGGCGCAGTACAAAGGCATTCCGGTCCCCACCTACACCTGGCGGAAGGTCGGGGAAGGCTCATTCGGAATTGCCAAGGAGGATGCAATCCTGCCAGGTGTTGACTGGGCCATCAAAGATGAATGGACGAGTGGAACAGACTGGTTCAAGGATCCATGGGCCATGAAGTTTGTCCCCCACCCCAACAAGATAACCATGCCTGTGATGGCAATTAGTCATAAAGGGACGGGGATCGGGCTGTCATGGGACCCCCACCAGGTGGCCACCCGGTGGTTCAATTACCGGCCGCACGTACCCCAGCCTGTCTTTGCTTCCCCCAATTTCATTGACCGGATGAACAACCAGGTAATGGGATTGATGGTGCCCGATGCTACCATTGAAGGACATGAGAATGAGGTGTATGCAGAAATCCCCCTGGAGCTGAAGATAGACCAGATGGTCAACTTTGATGCGGAGGTCTGGATCAGCGAAGGAAGCAGCATGGAGGTAATTACCGATTGGATTGGCAGAAATGGTTTCCCTGATCCGGGCGAACCCCGCTGGTCCTATAAGGAAACCCTTGACAAAATTGCCAATGCATACAACACCAATCTCTGGCATGAAGGAGAAGGATTTGGTTATCACCAGCGTCCCGGCAGGATCACTCCGAACGTACCCGGTTTCCTGGATCGTTACATCAGGGAAAACAAGAAAACCACCCTCGCTAAAGAACTCAGGCAAAAAGTGGAATGGTCTCGTACCCAAATGGGTGACCGTCCGGGAGAACCCGGTCCGGAGATTCTTAAGAAGCAGGGCGATGAACTTCTGAAATTACAGCGTGCAGATGGATCATTCGTCTTCGACCCCGAAGGAAGGCACTGGAGAAAGGATGATTTCATGGTGGCGACCTCTTTCATTGAGCCCATGGGACTCGCCAATGACACTGCACTTGAGATTGTGATGCTGCCTGCTATTCAATTGCTTGATATTTCAAACCAGACTGGTGAGAAAAAATATGCAGATGCAGCCCGCAGGGCTTTCGATTACTGCATGCATATGACCCGGCCCGAGGCTGGTGATTACTGGGAAACCCCTATCCATGCCGCCAACCTGCTGGCGGCCGGGCATGCTGCCATTGGCTACTACGAGGCTTACCGGAAATGGGGAGATGAGAAATACAGGGATAAGGCCATTTACTGGATCCGTACCCTTATCCCCTTTACCCACCTGTGGGAAACCGAACAGGTAAAAATGCTGTATAATACGAAGCCTGTACTTAGTTCCAGTGACTGGTATTTCGCCAACTGGGTCCGCGACCATGTGCAGTGGGAAGTCCTGAGGGTCTTTATCGAATCGGTTTCAAGAGAGATTTACTGGGGAGATATCGACCCTCAAATTGACTGGGACCGCTATCATGAAGGTGTTACCACGGCTGTCATACGCTGGATGATCATCCACACAGAAGATACATGGCGCCCTCATAACCTGCCAGACACATGGGAAGGCTATATTAACGGAGATTTCGATTATACCTATCCGGACACCCATAACAGTGTTACCGGGAAATACGGGGGCATGTTCATTGGTCCTGATCCCATCGCGGTGAATATTTATAATATACTTGACAGGAGAAAGAAAAAATGACAAAAACCCTTCTCAAGCATATTCTTATCCTGCTGTTCTCTACGACCTTTCTGGTATTCACCCATAAGGTATGGGCTGGTGATACTGGGAGAATTGATTTGTCCGGCGAATGGGCATTCAGGCTGGATCCTGAAGACATGGGACTGAAGGAGCAATGGTTCGAACAGGAACTGCCGGATAAGGTTCAATTGCCGGGCTCGCTTGATGAACAGGGCATCGGAGTTCCCCGGTCTGAAATATATATGGGGCGCCTGACATCTGAAACCAGGTATGTGGGTGCAGCCTGGTACCAGAAAGAGATTGTGATCCCTGAAAACTGGAAGGATCACAGGATTGCACTCTCCCTGGAACGGGCATGCTGGGAAACAAGGCTCTATGTGGATGGACTGTATACCGGCACCAGGAACAGTCTCTCGGTACCTCATATATACGATCTCTCTGGTTTATTGCCGCCGGGCAGACATATTCTTACCCTGAGGGTGGACAATACAGTTAAGATCAATATTGGTCATACACTGGGCAATATGTTATGGACAC
>JAIVWR010000024.1:0-11548 GCA_048636435.1 Acidobacteriota bacterium
CCCGCCAGGCCCTGGGGCAGCACCAGGTGGCGGATGATCAGCCCCCGCACGGCCACGCCGTCCTCGGTGACCAGGTCGCCCACCTGGCGGTGCATCTCCTTCAGCGCCGCCCGCGCGACCGGATAGTAGTCCTTCACCAGCGAGTACTTGCGGGCGAACGCCTCGTCCGCGTACTTGATGTCCGGCATGTAGATATCGAAGATGCCGTCCAGCAGGCGTAGGGCCTCCAGCGAGTCGTAGCCGCCGCTGTTGTACACCAGCGGCAGGCGCAGGCCCCCCTCGACGGCGTAGGGCAGAGCGGCCAGGATCTGCGGCACGTAGATGCTGGGCGACACGAAGTTGATGTTGTGGCAGCCCAGCGCCTGAAGCCTCAGCATCGCCCCCGCCAGTTGCTCGTCCGTCACCTCGCGGCCCCAGCGGGCCTGGGAGATCTCCCAGTTCTGGCAGAAGACGCAGGCCAGATTGCAGGAAGCCAGGAAGATCGTCCCCGAGCCGCCGACGCCCACCAGCGGCGGCTCCTCGCCGAAGTGGGGACTGAACGACGACACCAGCGCCCGAACGCCGACCCGGCAGAAGCCCCGCTTGTCGTCCTGGCGACGGTCGACCTTGCAGTGCCTGGGACAGACCCGACAGGGGCTGGCCATCAGCTCCCAGGCCTGCTCGCTGCGCTGGCGAAGCTCTTGAGGCGAAAGCTTCAGGTACGATGGCTTGTGCAGAATCGTTCTTCTCATCACACCCAATATAGCATCTGCCACCACCTCAGAGGAGCGCCGAGGGGCAGTCGGAGGCCAGCACGCACCGCGCACAAAGCGGCCTCTGAGCCTTGCAGATGCGCCGCCCGTGCTTTATGAGGCTCATGTGGAAAGGGTAGACCTCGTCGGGGGCCAGCATGCCCTCCAGCAGTTCGTGAGCTTCCGCCGCGCCCACCCGAGGTGGCACCAGCCCCAGGCGCTTCGCCACACGATAGACGTGCGTGTCCACCGGCAGGGCCGGGCGGCCCAAAGCGAACAGAAGGACGCAGGCGGCGGTCTTGGGCCCCACCCCCGGCAGAGAGCGCAGCCAGGTCTTGGCCTCCTCCAGGGGCATCTCCGCCAGGAAGGACAGGTCGAAGGAGCCCAGCCGGGCCCACACCTCCTCCACGATCGCCTTAATGCGGGGCGCCTTGACGCGGGCCAGGCCGCCCACCCGAATGGCGTCCCCGATGGCCGTTGGGTCGCCGCCCAAGAGCGACTCCCAGGTGGGAAAGCGAACCACCAGGCGAGCGAAGGCGCGGCCGGAGTTGGTGTCGGAGGTGTTCTGCGAGAGGATCGTGCGGACGAGCTCGCTCATGGGCTCGCTGCGGGACCGCCAGCGAAGCTCCCCGTACTCCTCGCGCAGAAGGTCGATGATCTCCCTGGGCGTCAGCACCGAGGCCCTCGATCTGATTCTAGCACAGCCTCCCTTGTGGTGACCGAAGGAGGAGCCGTATACTGATTTTGCGTTCGTATCGAGGGGAGGTCTATGACCAGGAAAGAGGTCCGCCTGACGGAGCTTGCCTCCTGCGCGGGTTGAGCAGGCAAGGCAGGGCCGGAGGCCCTGGCGCAGGTCCTGCGCCATCTCAATAACGTGCTCGCTGGCACCCACTTACCCAACCTGCTGGTAGGACTGGATGCCCGCGACGACGCCACCGTCTATCGTTTGAACGACGAGCAGGCGGCGGTGCTAACGGTGGATTTTTTCGCCCCTTTGGTCGATGATCCCTACTCCTACGGCGCCATCGCCGCCGCCAACGCCATGAGCGACGTCTATGCCATGGGCGGCGAGGTGCTCCTTGCCCTCAATGTGGCCGCCTTCCCCGAGGACCTGAGCCCGGACATCGTCGCCGATATCCTGCGGGGCGGCGCCGACAAGGTATTCGAGGCTGGCGGCATCATCGCCGGCGGCCACACCATGATCGACAAGGAACCCAAGTACGGCCTGTGCGTCCTGGGCCTCGTCCACCCTGAGCGTGTCTTCACCAAGAACGGCGCCCGCCCCGGCGATGTCCTCTACCTCAGCAAGAAATTGGGTACGGGCATCGTCACCACCGCCGCCATGATGGACATAGCGGCCCCCCGCCACCTGAAGGCAGCCATCGCGAGCATGGCTCGCCTCAACCGTCGCCCCTCTCACATTGTGCGTGAGGTGGGCGCCCACGCCCTCACCGATGTCACCGGCTTCGGCCTGCTGGGCCACGCCTTCGAGATGGCCGAGGCCAGCGGCGTGGCCTTTCGCATCGAGGCGGGCCGCGTCCCCATCCTGGGGGGCGCTCTAGAGTACGCCGCTCAGGGTGCCCACACCGGCGGTGAATCCCGCAACCGCCATTGCTGGCAGGAGAAAATATCCTTCCAGGACGGCATCGCCGACGAGTTGGCCTCCGTCCTCTTCGACCCTCAGACGTCGGGCGGTCTCCTTATCGCCGCCTCGCCGGAGCAAGGGCGAGAGCTGGAGCGGCAGTTCTCCGTGAGCCATTTTGGCCTCTGGCGCATCGGCGAGGTGATCGAGGGGCAGGGCATCACGGTGGTGCGCTAGCGGCGCGAGACCTCCCATGCGCGTCCGTGACTTCCTGATGCTGGTGCGCGAGCGGCTGGAGCCCCTCCTGCCAGCGGAGCTACGCTCCTTCCAGGCCCGCATCCGCTTCAACCTGCTCCAGGTCTACTACGGGCGCCCCTCCCTCCACTACGAGGTCTGGCCCCAGCGCAAGAACGGCCGCATCGAGATCGGCCTGCACTTCGAGGGGGAAAGGGAGGAAAACTATGGCTGGGCAGCCGTCCTGGCCGAGCGCATGCCCGAGGTGCAAGCCGCCCTGGGCCCGAGCCTGGAGCTGGAGGAGTGGACGCCCACCTGGACACGCCTTCACCACACCGTGCCGCTAGGTCCGTTGACCGAAGACCTGGCAGGCGAGGTCGCTCAGAGGATGGCGGCCCTCATCCAGACGACCCAGCCCATCCTCAAGGAATGCCGCCCGCGTGTGCAGGAAGAAGCGCTCGCCCTGCCAGCGCGACCTCCGGGCAGAGGCCTTCCCCGCTACCTCCGGCGCCGCCGGCGGTCACAGTCAGGCCGTCGTCCCCTCCCTTAGCAGGGCGACCATCCCCATCACTCCAGCGTAGTCTCCTAGCTCGGCCAGCTTCACCTGCACTGCCCTCAGAGCCTCCGGCATGGCCCGAGCCTCCATCTCCGCCCTGGCGGGCGCCAGCAGGAGATCGCCCACCTTGACCAGGCCACCGCCGATGATGATGAGCTGCGGGTTAAAGATGTTCACGTAGCTGGCGAAGCCTATGCCCAGATAGTATCCCGCTCGCCGGATGATGCCCCGGCATGCCATGTCACCCTGGCCGGCGGCCTGAGCAACGGTCTCGGCCGTGAGTTCCCCTCGCTCCCTAGCCAGCTCAGCCAGCAGGGCCGAGCCCCCCTGGGCGACAAGCTCCTCTCCGCGAGCGGCGATGGCCGTGCCGGAAGCCAAAGCCTCCAGGCAGCCCTGATTGCCGCAGCCGCACACAGGACCGTGGGGGTCGATGGTCATGTGGCCGAGCTCGCCCGCGACCCCCGTCGCCCCCCGGTATGGCCTGCCGTCGATGATGAGCCCGCCGCCGATACCAGTGCTCACAGTGATGTAGACCAGGTGGCGACAGCCGCGGCCCGCCCCGTAGACGTGTTCGCCCAGGGCGGCAGCGTTGGCATCGTTCTCCAGGCGGGTGGCGACGCCCAGCCTGTCCTCCAGGTATCGACAGATCGGAACGTCTCGCCAGCCGGGCAGGTTGGGAGCGCTACAGATCACGCCGGCATCGATATCGCAGGGGCCAGGGGAGCATATGCCCACCGCCGCCAGATCGCCCTGCTGGAGGCCTGCTTTCGCCAAGGCCTCCTCCAGGGAGCCCGCGACACGCTCGAGCACCAGCTCCGGCCCCTCTTCAGCGCTGGTGGACCGCCTATCCTCCCCCAAGCGGCGCCCATCGCCCTCGGCGATGACTGAGAGGATCTTGCTGCCGCCCAGGTCCACCGCCCCCAGGTATTTCTTCCTCCGCGGTGCTGCTGTCATAATCGCTCCGGGCGTCAATGGGGCCGGTTTGGCCGGCCCCATCCCTACTCTACCCCATCTCGCACGTTCGCTAGTACATCTCGGAGGGCATCTGCGGCTGCTCCTTCTTCTCTGGGATCTCCGCTACCAGGCAGTTGGTGGTCAGCACCATGGAAGCGATGCTCACGGCGTTCTCCAGGGCGGCCCGGCTCACCTTGGCCGGGTCGACGATGCCACGCTCGATCATGTTGCAGTACTCGTCGCGCTCGGCGTCGTAGCCCTCCTTCTCGGGGAGAGTCCTCACCTGGTTGACGACGACCGAGCCATCCTGGCCGGCGTTGGTCGCGATCCGCCGGGTGGGCTCCTCCAGGGCGCGGCGCAGGATGTTGACGCCGACAACCTCGTCGCCCTCCGGCTTCAGCTCATCCAGGGCCGCCTGGGCGTTGAGGTAGACCACGCCGCCGCCAGCTACCAGCCCTTCGTCGACAGCCGCGCGGGTAGCCGAAACGGCATCCTCCACTCGATGCTTCTTCTCCTTGAGCTCCGGCTCGGTGGCGGCACCCACCTTGATCACCGCCACCTTGCCCGCCAGCTTGCCCAGGCGCTCCTGCAGCTTCTCTCGATCCCAGTCGGAGGTCGTCAGCTCGATGGCCGTCTTCACCGCCTTGATCTGACCCTCGATGGCCTGAGGCTCGCCCTTGCCTTCGATGATGGTGGTCTCCTCCTTGGCTACCACCACCCGGCGGGCACGGCCCAGGTCGGCGATGTTCACGGCATCGAGGCGGCGCCCTACCTCCTCGCTGATCACCTGACCGCCGATGACGGCAGCGATGTCGCTCAGGTTGTCCTTGCGCCGGTCGCCGAAGCCCGGCGCCTTGACGGCGCAGGCGTTCAGGGTGCCCCGCAGCTTGTTCACCGCCAGGATCGCCAGCGCCTCGCCGTCACAGTCCTCACAGATGACCAGCAGGTCCTTGGTGCCTGCCTCCACCAGCCTTTCCAGCACCGGCAGGATCTCGTTCACCGCCGATATCTTCTTGTCGGTGATGAGGATGTAGGGGTCCTCGATAACCGCTTCCATGCGCTCGGGGTTGGTGACGAAGTAGGGGCTGATGTAGCCGCGGTCGAAGGCCATCCCCTCCACATATTCCACCTCGGTGGCGATGCCCTTGGACTCCTCGACGCTAATGACGCCGTCCTTGCCCACCTTGTCCATCACCTCGCCGATCAGGTCACCGATCGACTCATCCATCGCCGAGATGACAGCGATCTGAGCCATCTGCTGGCGAGTCTCGACCGGGGTGGAGCTTTTCTTGATCGCCTCCACCGCCGCCTCGCAAGCCTTCTCTATGCCCCGTTTGATAGCCACAGGATTCGCACCGGCGGTCACGTTCCTGAGCCCTTCCTGGACGATGGACTGGGCAAGGACGGTAGCGCTGGTGGTGCCGTCGCCGGCGATGTCATTGGTCTTGGCAGCCACCTCTCGCGCCAGCTGGGCGCCGATGTTCTCGAAGGGGTCCTCCAGCTCGATGTCCTTGGCGATAGTGACGCCATCGTTGGTGATGGTTGGCGCACCGAACTTCTTCTCCAACAGCACGTTGCGGCCCTTGGGACCCAGGGTTATCCTCACGGCATCGGCCAGGGCATCCACCCCGTTCTTCAGGGCGTGCCGGGCTGCCTCGTCGAACAGCAGTTGCTTTGCCATCTGTCTCCCCCCTCATTGGAAGCCATCAGCACTCCAGAGGCAAGAGTGCGAATCATATTTTTAGCCCAGACAGGCCGAACATGCAAGGGGTTCTAAGGAATGACCAGCGCTAAGAATCGGCAAATATCTTCCCTTAGCGCTCCAGCGATCCTTCTTTCTCGACCTCTGTTATGTCGCCTTGCGCCCCTGCTCTCTCCAGAGGTATGCTTTGCCTGACATCCGATGGAAAACCCAGGCGAGCAGACATCGACTACCGCCCGGCCTTCGTCCGCCGCTCCCCAACCGCAGACCTTGCGGGAGAAGCTGGCGGCCGGCCGCTTTGTGGTGAGCGTGGAGGTGGACCCGCCCCACGGCCTTGTCCCGGACCGAGCTCTGGCCGGAGCGTCCCTGCTCCAGCAGGCCAACGTCGACTGCATCAACATCGGCGACAGCCCGCTGGCCCGCGTCCGCATGAGCCCGGTAGCCATGGCGATCTTCCTCCAGCAGAAGCTAGGGGTGGAAACCATCGTTCACTACACCACTCGCGACCGCAACCTCATCGCCATCCACTCCGACCTGGTGGGAGGCCATGTGCTGGGCGTGCGCAATATCCTCTGCCTGCGGGGCGACCCGCCCGCCTTGGGCGGCCACACCGACGTCGTGGCCGTCTGGGATGTCGGCTCCGTGCAGCTCATCCGCATTCTCAAGATGCTCAACGATGGTGTCGACTGGACCGGCAAGTCCGTCGGTCCGTCGGCCTCCTTCTTCATCGCTGGCTCGGCCAACCCCAACACCGATGAGACCAAGGCAGAGCTCAACCTCATGCGCCGCAAAGCGGAGGCGGGCGCTCACTTCTTCATGACCCAGGTGGTCTACGACCCCGATCGCCTGGAGCGCTTCCTGGAACGAACGGCCAAGTTCAAGCTGCCCATCATTGTGGGCATCCTGCCCATACTGAGTCAGCGCCAGGCCGAGTTCCTCCACCACCGCGCGCCGGGCATCACGCTCCCCGAAGACGCCCTCGAGCGCTTGCGCCGCGCTGGCGAGGATGGGGTGGCGGCTGAGGGCCTTGCCATCGCCCGCGACATCCTGGCAGTGGCCAAGGCCAAGGCGGCGGGCGTCTACATCGTTCCCTCTTTCGGCCGCTACGAACCCCTGGTCGAGCTCGTGGCCGAAGCCAAGCGCTAGCGGCTCGCGGGATGACTGCCTTCCCCCTGTACACTCGCTATCCCAAACTGGCGGCATCGCTGCCGCGACTGGCGCTTTCCCAAGGCCCCAGCCCGGTGGCGCAACTGACCCAACTTGGCAGCAAGGCCGTCTGGATCAAGAACGACGGCCTCTACGGCACCGTCTACGGCGGCAACAAGCCGCGCAAGCTGGAGTTCATCCTCCCCGATGTCCGAAGGAAGGGAGCCGCCAGCATCATCACCTTTGGTGGCCTGGGCACCCACCATGGCCTGGCCACCGCCCTCTACGGACGCCAGCAGGGCTTGCGAACCGTCTTGCTGCTGGTAGACCAGCCGGTGGACGATGCCGTTCGACGCCACCTTTGCTGGCTTCACCAGGCGGGGGCCATCCTGTATTACACTGCCACCGCCCGGCGAACAAGGCTGTTGGCGCCCCTTATTCTCCTGCGCCACGCCGACTGGCGACGGCGCAAGCTGCCTTATTTCTTGCGGCCGGGCGGCTCCACCCCCCTGGCCACCCTGGGATACGTCAACGCAGCGTTGGAGCTGGCTGAACAGGTGGCGGCCAGAGAACTGCCGGAGCCAGAGACGATTGTGGTGGCCCTGGGCTCGGCCGGCACGGCGGCCGGCCTGGCGCTCGGGCTCCGTCTGGCGGGCCTCACCAGCCGTATCCTGGCGGTGCAGGTGAGCGATATCCTGCCGCTGACACCAGAGACGGTGGCTCGCCTGGCCAACGCTACCGCCGAACTGATGCGCCGACGAGGAGCAGCCCTGCCCTCCGCCGAGATCGAGCCCGCCGCAATCACGGTTCTCTCTGACTGGCTGGGCGACGGCTACGGCCACCCAACGCCTGAGGCAGAGCGGGCACAAGCGCTGCTCCAGGAAAGAGAGGGCCTGGCCCTCGATCTCACCTACACCGCCAAGGCGATGGCGGCCCTCCTGGCGCTGCTGGAAGACGGCCGCCTGGGCAAGGGCCCGACGCTCTACTGGCACACCTACAACGCCTTGCCACAGCCGCTACCCCAGCCGGAGCCGGACGACTATCGACGGCTGCCCCCAGCGTTCCACCGCTTCTTCGAAGCAGCGGCATCGCAGGAGGGAGCGGAGGAAGGCTAGGCCAGAGCAGATAGTGGCCGTGCCCAGCTAAGGGAAGGACCGATCAAGTGAGAAGAAAGGCCCTCCGGCCGCCAAAGTGATCTTCACCATCGCGGAAGGCTTCCTCTTGGGGTTCGCAGTTGCTGTGCCCCCGGGAGCCGTCACCGCTTATGCTGTCAAGGTCGGCATCAGGAGTGGGTTCAGAAGCGCGTGGCTGGTTGGGCTGGGTGCCGCCACCGTTGACGCTTTCTATTGCCTGCTGGCCCTGTTTGGCATCGCCTCCTGGATCGTGGAGTTCCCTCCAGCGAGGACCGCCATGCTCGTCATCGGAGGGCTGGTCCTGACCTGCCTCGCCTTGGTCAGCCTTCTGGAGGGACTGAAGAAGGACGCTGTCTCCAGGCAAGCAACGGGGGAAAGCCATCACGTTCCCTATCTGACCGGTGTGACCATGACTGCCCTCAACCCTATTACGGTCGGCTTCTGGGTCGCGGTGGGAAGCGCTGTGTTCAGCGCGCGGACCGACTTCAGTCCCACATTGGGCGCTCTGTTCGCGTTGGCAGTGTTTGCGGGCAGCGCCTTCTGGTTCACTGCCCTGGCTACGCTAGTGCACGCCGGCCGGAGATTCGTCAACGACGTTCTATTCCGCTTGCTGACGTGCGCGGCAGGGCTTATCCTGCTATTCTTCGGGGTGAGCCTGTTCTATCGAGCCGCCTTCTAGGAGCTACTCAGCGTTCTGAGATTCGGGAGATAGTCATGAACCGACAAGATGCTTGGGACCTCCTCTGCGAGTACACCCAGAGCCCGGGCCTGCGTAAGCACGGCCTCGCGGTGGAGGCGGCGATGCGGGCCTACGCCCGCCGCTTCGGCCAGGACGAGGAGAAGTGGGCCGTCGTCGGCCTCCTCCATGATTTCGACTACGAGATCCACCCTACCCTGGACAAGCATCCACAGGAGGGAGCCAAAATCCTGCGGGAGCGCGGCTGCCCCGAGGACATCGTCTACGCCGTCCTGTCGCATGCCGAGCACCTGGGCCTGGAGCGCAAGTCCCTGATGGACAAGGCCATCTACGCCGTGGACGAGCTGACCGGCCTGATCACCGCCGTGACCCTCGTGCGCCCCAACAAGAGCCTCTTCGAGGTGGACGCCAAGGCGGTGCGCAAGAAGATGAAGGACAAGGCCTTCGCCCGCTCGGTGAACCGCGACGATGTCGTCAAGGGGGCGGAGATCCTGGGAGTGGAACTCGACGAGCACATCGCCTTCGTCATCGACGCGATGAAAGAGGCAGCCGACGCGCTGGGCTTGCGCGGAACGAGCTAGCGCCCTCTGGAATAGGGAAGGCCGTGGCCAAGAGCCACGGCCTCTACCTTTCTCTACGGTCTTGACGGCTCGGCTGCCGCTTCACCCCGCGCTCGACCGAGCCGCGTCAACTTCCTCAGCCGCCGGTGCGCCGGGGGACACCGGGGACTGCTGAACTGGCCTCAGCCTCTTCGAGGGCAGCGTCGATCACCTGTTGGAAGACACTGAAGGGCTGCGCGCCTGACACGAATCGGCCATTGATGAAGAAGGCGGGTGTGCCGCTCACCCCATACGCCTGACCGTCCTGGATGTCCTTCTGCACCTCCGAGGCGTGCTTGCCGGAGTCCAGGCAGTCATCGAAGGTGGCCGTGTCCAGACCCAGGTCGGCGGCGTAGCTCTTGAAGGTGCTTAGCACGCCCTCCAGGCCCTGCGACTGCAACGTCTGATTGAGAGGGGTCTGGTTTTCGAATATCAGGTCGTGGTACTCCCAGTACTCGCCCTGATCGTCAGCGCACTCGGACGCCTCGGCTGCCTTCTGAGCCCACTGGTGAAAGCCGAGGGGCCAATCCCGAAAGACGTGCCTGACCTTGCCCTCGTAGGTTTCCAGAATTTGGTCCAGCGTTTCATCACGGAAACGCTTGCAGAATGGTCATTGGTAGTCGCTGAACTCGATGATGGTTACCGCCGCGTCTTCGGGCCCGGTGAACGGGTCGTCATCGGCACTGGCCTCCACCACCGCTGGCTGCGTAGGCGTAGGCTGAACCGGCACAGTGGGCTGCACAGTCGGGGTGAGCTGGCCGACCGCCGCCTGGCCATTATCCTCGTCCTCGTCCGTGAACTGGAAAACGAGGGCAACCACGGCCAAGACCACGGCCAGCACCGCCAGCAGATTGGCTGACACGATCCAGCCGATGCGAGAGCTTGAGCCGCCTGTTCCCGGCCCCAGGGAAGACCCGACCGGTCCCGCTTCCGGCGGACCGCCTTTCCGGCCCCGCCCCTTTCCTGCTTCGCTCATGTTGGCCTCCCTTCCTACTGCCCAAAAGCAGCGCGGCCAGCGCCATCCCGAGCGCTGTCCGCTGGCCGCTGTTGCAGTCGTTCGTTTGTCAGCCCGGCCTAGCCCCAGACCCCCATCCGCTCGGCCATTCGCTCCAGGCGAGCGATCCTCTGCTCGACCGGCGGGTGGGTGCTGAAGAGGTTGCCCATGAAGTCGCTCCGCAGCGGACTGACAGTGTACATGTGAGCCGTCGACTCATTGACCTTCGTCGGCCTCATCTTGGCCCCCATCTGCAGTTTCCTCAGGGCGCTGGCCAGGGCCAGAGGCTGCCCGGAGATGCGCGCGCCCGCCTCGTCGGCGCCGTACTCCCGCTGGCGTGAGATCGCCGAGCGGATGATCATCGCACCGATCGGCGCCAGGAAGATAATCACCACCCACAAGGCTATCGCCACCAGCGCTCCATATCCACGCAATCTGTTGAAGCCACCGAAGAAGAGGCTCCAGCGGGCGATGAACGGCGTGACCCGGTGGACGGTCGATGCCCGGAAGGGTCTCCGGGAGCTCCCGGCTCACCTTCGCCCAGGCCATGGACGTGGTCGCGCGCGACTCGGGCGGGGGCGGCGTCGCCCACTGGGCCCACGTGGCGGGCTTTGTCTTTGGCCTCGTCGTCGCGGCCGGCGTCAAGCAGTTGAAATTCGAAGAGAAGTTCGTTGACGCCGCGCTGGAGGCCCTGCGGCTCATTCAGGCCCACGGGTTTCACACGACCGTTTCCACCCGTCTGATTCCGCAGACACTGCCGGGGATTCCGGCGCTGCTCGACCGAGCGGCCGAGGAGGGATGGCCCACCGTCACCATCCACTGTCCGCTGTACTCGGGCCGGACGGAAAGCGCGTGGCCCCCTGGAACTGATCTCCTGGCCCTGCTCCCCCCCGTGTTCGAGCACTTCCTCACCATGCGCGAGCACTGGGTGGTCGAGACCAACATCCCGTGGGCACGCTATCACCCCGCGATCCGGGCTCTGGAGGGCCGGGTCCCGGTCGTTCACGACGGCTGTGGCGCCGGGCGGTGGCGATTGGCGATCCAGCCCGCTGGATGGATTACGCCCTGTTTGTGCGTGGACGCGCCGGGGTGGTATATGGGCAACGTCCGCGACGACGATCTGGGCGAGGTGTTCCGCGAGTCGCCTTTCGCGAAGGCGCTGCGCCATCCTTGGGAGCACGGTCTGTGCACGGATTGCCCGGAAGTGCGGTCGTGTGGCG
>JAIVWR010000025.1:0-11156 GCA_048636435.1 Acidobacteriota bacterium
GGGCCGAGCAACACGAACCTGACAACTAGCACAACAGCCACAGCGATGGCCACGGCTACAACCAGGCCGGAGAGCAGTCCACGTCTACCAGACATCAATATACCCCCAGGTAAGAACAGTCAGCAGAGGTAGCGCGACGGCCAGCCGCTTCATCTCTTGGTGCCTTTCTCCAGGCCGGCACATCGCGAATGGAGCCTAGGAACGCGTGTAGGATAGGGCTATCATATCTGGCGGTGGCGTGTTTGTCAACGGCGGGTGATGCTCAGGCGTCGGCGAGGGCGGGCAGGGTCGTTGCTTCGAGCTGGGCCGGCCAGGCCATCTTGTCAGGCGTTGGCTCCTGCGGGTAGAATAGGGCGCGATGGTCATCGGACTGTGGACATACAGACGCAGGGCCTGACCCTGCGGGGCCGCCAACGTCTGCTTAGCTGAGCGTAGAGGAGGGTGCGTTATGGTTGTCTCGGGATACTGGCCCAGCCAGGCCCCCTACGAGGAGTTCGCTCTGCCGGAGCTGCTGCGTCGGTCGGCGGAGACCTTCGGCGACAAGCCGGCCCTGATCGGCGCCGATGGCACGACGCGCACCTACCGCGAGATGTGGAGCCACGCCCGCAAGGTGGCGCGTTTCCTGCAGGACCACGGCATCGAGAAGGGTGACAAGGTGGGCATCTTCTCGCCTAACCACGTGGACTACGGCTCGGTGTTCTACGGCATCCTCCTGGCTGGCGCCACGGTCACCACGCTCAACCCGCTCTACCGGGAGCGTGAGATCGAGCACCAGTTGGACGACGCCGAGGCCGTCGCCCTGTTCGTCTTCAGCCCGATGGCCGCCCCGGTGGAGGCGGCCCGCAAGAATCTCCCCCGTTTGCGCCACGTCTGGCCCATCGAGGGCCTGCCGAACCTGGTGGGAGGCGTCTCGGAGGAGTACCGGCCGGTGGAGATCAACGCCCGCGAGGACATCGCTGTATTGCCCTACTCCAGCGGCACGACGGGCCTTCCCAAGGGCGTGATGCTGACCCACTACAATATCACCTCTAACGTCAAGCAGGGGCTGGCGACCGAGCAGCTAACGTCGGACTCCGTGGGCCTGTGCGTGCTGCCCTTCTTCCACATCTACGGGATGACGGTGCTCTTGAGCACGGGTCTCGCCCTCGGCATCACCGGCGTGGTCATGATGCGGTTCGACGTGGAGCAGATGCTGGAGTTGGTGGGCAAGTACGGCATGACCAACCTCTTCCTGGCGCCGCCGGCGGTGCTGGCTATGGCCAACGTGCCGAACCCGTCCCGCTTCGACACCTCTGCCCTGCGGGTAGTTCACTCTGGGGCGGCGCCGCTGCCTCGGGAGGTGGCGGAGCGAGTGAAGTCCATCTACGGCTGCCTGGTGACGCAGGGCTACGGGCTGACCGAGACCAGCCCCAGCACGAACACCAACCCGCTGGATCGAATCAAGCTGGAGTCGTGCGGCCTGCCGCTGGCCGACACCTTCGAGAAGATCGTGAGCCTGGACACCGGCGAGGAGCTGCCCGCGGGCGAGGTCGGCGAGGTGGCGGTGAAGGGCCCGCAG
Organism: Acidobacteriota bacterium; assembly: GCA_048636435.1. GTDB lineage: Bacteria > Chloroflexota > Dehalococcoidia > SM23-28-2 > SM23-28-2 > SM23-28-2. Next base: position 1,559 of record JAIVWR010000025.1, read on the forward strand.
GTGATGAAGGGCTACTGGAAGCGTCCGGAGGAGACCAGGGAGTGCCTCAGCGAGGACGGCTGGCTGCTCACCGGCGACATCGGCTGGCAGGACGAGGACGGCTACCTGTATATCGTCGACCGCAAGAAGGAGATGATCAAGTACAAGGGCTACCAGGTGGCTCCGGCCGAGCTGGAGGCCGTTCTGCACGAGCACCCAGCCGTCCTCGACGCCGCCGTCATCCCCAAGCCGCACCTGGAGGGCGGCGAGATCCCCAAGGCCCTGGTGGTGCTCAGGGAGGGCTGCGAGGCGAGCCCCGAAGAGCTGATGGCCTTCGTGGCCGAGAAAGTGGCGCCCTACAAGAAGATCCGCGAGGTGGAGTACGTGTCAGAGGTCCCTAAGTCGCCTGCCGGCAAGATCCTCCGGCGTGAGCTCATCGAGCGGGAGCGGGGCAGGAAGAGCTGAGCCACCGCCTCCGCGCAACCACGCGCCAGCGCTGATAGCACCGACCGCGCCGAGTTTAGGCTCGGCGCGGTCTGCTGTAAGACGTTGGCGGACGGCGACTACGCCACACCAGGTCTATTCATAGCCAACCTCGGGCGAAAGCGGGATGTTGCTTGGCATGAAGGTGCCAGTCCCTCGGGCGATTTCGCGACCGTCCGAATCAACCAAGGCAGACTCGGCGACAAAGAAGCGTCGGGAACGGTGGACTACTCGCCCAGTCGCTTTCATTTCGCCTTCCGAAATGGGGCGAGTCAGGTATAGGTTGAACGAGACGGTTAGCACAAAAACGTCGTCAACCAATGAGCTGACCGCGAAAAAGGCGGCATCATCGAGCGCCTTGAAATACACTAGACCATGGACGGCGCCGCCTGCGTGAAAGAAGTCCGGGCGCACCGGGATAGTCACCTCTGCCCGCCCCTCGCTCACTCGCATCGTCGGGGCGTAGTACTCGTTCACCGGTGCGGAAGCATACATCCGCTCTAGCCTTCGGTAGTGCTCCTCCTTGGTCAATCCGTGTCTCTTCCTCCCACAGTTGGCGGCTGCGGCGTCCCTGCGCGTCCGAGGGTTGCCCTTTACTCCTCTGGCACGAACGAGATTACGTCGCCGAAGTACTCCCACTTGCCCTTGCCGTCCACCAGCGTGGCCCTCAGCATCCTCATCTGTTCGAAGGCCAAGTGGTCGGTCTCGCTGAGAGTGATGGTGACGCCGGGCAAGGTGAGGTTGCCCTGGTAGTCCTTGAAGATAGTGTGGATGACGTCCATCAGGCCCTCTCGTGTCAAGTTGTCGCAGGTGGCGCGCAGGGCGGTGACGGTTAGCTCACCCGCTCCCTGGCCGACGATGGTGAAGTTGCCGGGGGGTAGGTCACCGTACTCCTTCATGATCCGGTGGTGCTCCGCTACCGCCGGGTCGTCCGTCCAGTCGTACATCTTGTTGGCCTGGAGGGTGATGACTCCTTCCATGGCCACCGGGTTGGAATAGGAGAACATGGCAGCGTCAGAATTGACGTAGCTCATGAAGATCTGGGCATCCCAGTCCATCTGTTGAGCCGCCTTGACGAGCTGGGCACAGTGGCCCGGGATGCAGGCGCCTAACACAACTTCTGCGCCGTCATTCTTCATGTTAGCGACCAGAGAGCGGATGTCGACGGCGGTGGACTCAAAGCTCAGCTCGGACACCAGCTCGTTCTTGGTGGGGTCGAGGCCGTGCTTCAGGCCGTCCACGTGGTCCTTGCCGAAGTCATCGTTCTGGTAGAGGACGCCCACCTTCTTGCCGGGCATGTTCTCCGAGATGTACTTGCCGGTGATGCTGCCCGCCACGAAGTAGTCCGGCAAGAGGGGAACCGACCAGGGGTGCGCCTCGACATCCGCAGCCCACTTGTGGGCGCCGGTCATGATCCACAGGTCGGGAATTCCCTCCTCGTTCAGGTACTCCCAGACGGCTGAGTGGGCGGCCGTGCCCAGGCCGGCGACGATGGCGAACACCTTGTCCTCCTCCACCAGCTTGCGGACGGCCTCAACGGCTCTGGCCGGGTCGTACTGGTCATCCTCCGTCCTGAAATCGATCTCGCGGCCGCAGACGCCGCCTTCCTCCGCATTGACGTACTTGAAGTAGGCCTCGAGGCCCGCGAGGACGGGAGCGAACGCTGCCCCGTAGGTGCCGCTCTGGGCGAAGTGGCTGCCCAGGATTATCTTATCGTCGGTGATGCCGGTGGACACGCCCGTGGGGGTGGGGGATTCGGTCACGGTAGCGGCAGGTGAGCCGGTGGGGGTTGCCTCCTCTTCGTCCTCCTCGCAGGCCACTGCCACCACGAGCAACAGCGCTGCCAGGGCGAGAAAGATGAGCCAGAACTTGGCTAGCTTGCGCATAGCTGCATCAGCCTCCTTTCTTCGATTGCCACGCTTGCCCTCCCTTTCAGGGATAGATGATATCTTAGCCTACCAGAATAGGCTTGCGCTAGGGGCTGCTGGCGGCTGCCGGTGGCCCGATTCATCGGGAGCGTTTGGAGGGCAAGGCAGTCGCCTCAGTGGAAGGCGAAGTCAACGCATCTCATGCGCAATCCTCGGCCCCTTGTTGTGGGCATGCTGGCCAATCGAATCGGGTTCATTGCGGCCTTGCTTGACAGGCAGAGGGCTTTCGATAATGCTATGATGCTGTAGTTAGCACAATCAGGGAGGTCAAGGCCAATGATAAACAAGATCGTGGGGAGCTTCGATGAGGCCGTGGCCGATATGGCCGACGGGGCCACTGTGATGATCGGTGGCTTCGGTGGGCCGGCGGAGTGCCCCAGCTACCTGATCGCCGCCGTGGCCCGAAAAGAGGTCAAGGACCTGACCATCGTCGGGAACACCGGCGGCTGGGGGGTGAACCTGCTGGCGATCTTGCGCGAGCGCATGGCGGTCATCCTGGAGATCGCGGAGGACTGGTACGACCCCGGCCTGCTGGTCGGGCGGGGGCAGGTGAAGAAGGGTATCCTGTGCTTCCCTGCGGCCCCTGCCCGCATTCTCACTCCCTTCGAGCAAGGGGTGGTGCAGGGCCAGGTGGAGCTGGAGCTTCTGGGCCAGGGGACCCTGTGCGAGAGGATGCGAGCGGGTAGGGGGGGCATCGCGGCCTTCTACACCCCCGTAGGCGTGGGCACCGTCGTGGAGGAGGGCAAGGAGGTGCGGGAGTTCAACGGTCGCAAGTGCCTTCTGGAGCACGCGATCAAGGGCGACTTCTCGCTAATCCGCGCTCACAAGGCCGATAGGTACGGGAACCTGGTCTATCGGGGGACGGCGCGCACGTTCAACCCCGTGATGGCTGGCGCCTCGACTGTGACTGTGGCCGAAGTGGACGAGGTGGTGGAGCCGGGCGAGCTGGACCCGGAGTGCGTCGTCACGCCCAGCGTGTACGTGCAGCGGGTGGTGGTGCGGCCCAAGGAGCTCAGGCCCTGGGATGAGGCCACGTAAGGAAGAGAGGGAGGGAAGATCATGCCTGGAGAGAGGCTAGACGAGCAGACTATGGCTATCCGAGCGGCCAAAGAGTTCCAGGAGGGGATGATAATCAACCTGGGGGTGGGAATCCCCACCTTCTGTAGCAACTTCGTGCCGCCCGATCGGGAGATCCTCTTCCACTCGGAGAACGGGGTCATCGGCTTCGGGCCGATCATCGACAACCCCGACGATGCCGATGAGAACCTGATCAACGCCGGCGCGCAGCCGATATCCAGCAAACCCGGCATGTCCATCACGGATCACGCCGAGAGCCTCTGCATTATTCGCGGCGGTCACGTGGATATCACTGTCCTCGGGGTGGTGCAGGTGTCGGAGAAAGGCGACCTGGCCAACTACACCATCCCCGGCAAGCAGATCGGAAGCCTGGGGGGAGGGCAGGACCTGGCTTTCTGCGCCAAGAAGGTCATAGCGCTGACCACGTTCACCACCAAGGAGGGCGAGCCCAAGGTCGTCAAGGAGTGTACGCAGCCCCTCACGGCACCGAGGTGTGTGGATCGGATCATCACCGATATCGCTGTGATGGACGTGACGCCCGAGGGGCTGGTGCTGCGGGAGCTGGTCCCCGGCTGGACGGCCGAGGAGGTGCAGGCGCTGACGGACGCCAAGATCATCGTGCCGCCCGATGTCGAGGAGATGACTCTGCTGTAGGGGGGAGTGGGCTGACGACCAGTCGAAGGGTTCATTTGGCGACCTTGCCACGGAACATCGAATAGGTGAAGAAGGCGTAGTAGTCTGGAAGATCCAGAATGAAATCCGGTGACTCTGGTTGACAGAGCCGCTGGAATTCCGCCCAGTCCTCTGGTGTTAGCTCTGACTGCACTCCAGGCCAGCGCATGTCAAGGAGTGACATCAAGGCGCTGCGCATATCATCGCTTAGCGGGGCATGAGCGTCACCCACAAAGGTGCGGGCCGTGGGTTCCTCCAAGCCCACTTCCCGAAACCAACCCAGCGCGCGCAAGAAGTGCGACTCCGGTCTCTTCCCCTTGACGAAAGGGGCAATCCCCGAAGAGGTCGCATTCAGCCGGGCCTCCAGCAGGGGGTACCCCGGAAGTAGCTGTTGAGAAGACCAGGCAAGGATGGCCACGCTGCCGCCTGGCTTTGCCACCCGTGTAAGTTCCCTCAGCAATGGCAGAGGCTCTGCAGGATGATACCCTACGCAGTTCGCACTCCATACCCAGTCGAAGGTGTCGTCGTCGAAGGGAAGTCTGCTCACGTCCCCTTGCTGGAAGGAGATTCGTTCCGACAGGCCGGCCTCCTCGGCAATTTCCCTTGCGTGAACCAAGAACTGGGGTGACAGATCAAGTCCGGTGACATGTCCAGCCGGTCCCACGGCTTCTGCCAACGACAAGGCTTGGAGGCCGATTCCGCATCCTGCATCTAGTCCTCGGCTTCCCGGAGGGAGTTGCAGTGTCTGGATGGCCGACGGAATGACCGGCTCGCTCAAGGGATTGGACACAGCCAGCTGTTGTGCGTAGGCGTCCATGTCGGGCGGTTCGTTGGCATGACTATTCGTTTGGCTTCCCATGCCTGCCCCCCTTTCCTGTGTATTGAGGTCGCCTGACCATCGGACTCAGCCGCCTCGGCAATCGGCCGCAGGGCATAGTTTATGCGCTGCACTTCTTAAGCTATACTGCCCTGTAGGGTGCCAATATCAGCTTCGTCTCTTGACAGGTACAATCGAGGCGGGAACTCAGGGTGGCCCGACGGAGGCCCGAAGGGGGAGTTGTGATGGATCGCGAGGTGCCGGCTGAGTCAGTCTCCGAGGGCACCGTTCTCTGGCAGCCCTCGGAGGAGCAAAAAGCGCAGGCCAATATCACGCGGTACCTGCGCTGGCTGAAGGAGCAGAAGGGGCTCGACTTCGGTTCCTACGACGACCTGTGGACGTGGTCGGTGACCGACCTCGAGGGCTTCTGGGCATCCATCTGGGATTTCTTTGGGGTGAAGGGTCATCAGCCCTACACGCGGGTGCTGGCCGAGCGCAGCATGCCGGGGGCGCGATGGTTCGCGGGCGCCGAGCTGAACTACGCGGAGCACGCCCTGCGGCGCCGGGACGACCACCCAGCGGTGGTGTTCAAGTCGGAGACGCGGCCGCTCAGCACGCTGACCTATGGCGAGCTGTATCGGCAGGTCGCGGCGGTGGCGGCGGGGCTGAGGGGGCTCGGCGTTCGGCGAGGCGACCGGGTGGTGGCCTATATGCCCAACATCCCCCAGAGCCTGGTAGCCTTTCTGGCCGCCGCCAGCATCGGTGCGATCTGGTCCAGTTGCTCGCCGGACTTTGGCATCCGTGCGGTGGTGGACCGCTTCCAGTTGATCGAGCCGAAGGTGCTTTTTGCGGTGGACGGCTATCACTACAATGGCAAGCCCTACGAACGCCTGGCTGCGGTTGCGGAGATACAGCGCCACCTCTCCACGCTGGAGGCCACGGTACTGGTCCCCTATCTCGATGAGCGCCCGGCGACGGAGGGCCTGGGCAACGTGAAGCTGTGGGGCGATCTGTTCGGCGAAACGGAGGAGCTATCGTTTGAGCCGGTGCCCTTCGATCATCCCCTGTGGGTGCTGTACTCGTCGGGCACCACGGGGGTCCCTAAGGCCATCGTCCAGGGCCACGGCGGGATTCTTCTGGAACACCTGAAGGCGCTCTCCTTGCACCTTGACCTGACCTCTGAGGACCGATTCTTCTGGTTTACCACCACCGGCTGGATGATGTGGAACTTCCTGATAAGCGGGCTGCTGCTGGGCACGACGATCTTGTTGTATGACGGAAGTCCCGGCTATCCCGATTTGCGGGCCCTGTGGCGGTTTGCTGAAGAGGCGGAGATGACCTATTTCGGCACGAGCGCCCCTTACATCCTATCGTGCATGAGGGACGGCATCGAACCTGGGCGGGAGTTCAATCTGAGCAGCCTGCGGGCAGTGGGGTCCACGGGGGCGCCGCTTACGCCGGAAGGGTTCGGGTGGGTCTACGACAAGGTGAAGGAGGACGCGCTGCTGGGTTCGGTGAGCGGAGGGACGGACATGTGCACGGCGTTCGTGCTGTCGTGTCCGACCCTGCCGGTGCACGCCGGCGAGATCCAGTGCCGTGGCCTGGGCGCCCGCGTGGAGGCGTACGATGAGCAGGGGCATCCCATAGTGGAGGAAGTGGGGGAGCTGGTGCTCACCGAGCCGCTACCTTGTATGCCCCTATTCTTCTGGAACGATCCAGATGGCCGGCGCTACCAGGAGAGCTACTTCGACATGTTTCCGGGGGTGTGGCGTCACGGCGACTGGATCAAGATCACGCGGCGGGGTAGCTGCGTGATCTACGGGCGTTCGGATTCCACCCTCAACCGGGCCGGTGTCCGGATGGGGAGCAGCGAGTTCTACCGGGTGGTGGAAGACCTCCCCGAGGTTCTGGACAGCCTAGTTGTGGACACGGGTCAACTGGGGAGCGAAGGCCGTCTGCTGCTCTTTGTGGTGCCGGCCAGTGGAGCCAGCCTGGACGAGGGGCTTCAGGCCCGAATCAGGCAGAAGCTCCGCCAAGAGCTCTCCCCCCGATACGTGCCCGATGAGTTGTATGCCGTTTCCGACATCCCTCGCACGCTCAACGGGAAGAAGCTGGAGGTGCCAGTCAAGCGCATTCTGGCAGGGACCCCGCCAGAAAAAGCGGTCAGCCCGGATGCCATAAGCAACCCGCGATCGATGCACTTTTTCATCGACCTGGCCCGGAGCCTGCAACAGGCAAGCAGCTAAAGGGAGAGCGCCAGCACCGGCCCTACGAGGAATAGATCACTTCCCCCTGGGCTGGCGCCGCAAGGGCAGGGCCCGTCTTCGTCAAGCGCGAGTGATAGCCTGCCGCCAAGCGCGGCGGCCCCTACTTCACCGGTCGGAAGTACTCGATGTCGCCGATCTCCCCCTTGCGCTCGTCGCGCCAGACGACCTCCACCCGCATGCCGATCTTCACCAGCTCGTTGGCCTTGTCCACATCGCTGAGGTCAACGCCGCTCAGGACATGATTCAGACAGCCGTCGGCGCCGTCGAGCTTGACCATGATGGTAGCGATGGGCGGCGGCGGTAGGCCCTGGAAGGGCACGTAGCAGATAGTGAAGGCCTCCAAGGTGCCCTGGTGTCCGACCTCGACCCATTCGTCGATGGAGACGAAGCACCTCTCGCACAAGGGTCGAGGGGGCAGGAGGACCCGCCGACAGTCAGGGCAGCGCACCCCAAAGATCTTCTTGTTGTCTCTTAGTTCCCGGAAGAAGCGGCTGGCAAACCTTCCCGCCGTGTGACGGAAGGGCAGGTTCCAGACTCCCGGCATTATCAGAATTTCCTCTTCCTGTGTCATGGCGTCGTCCTCCGTTTTTACGGCTTTTGCTTGTCCAGGATCATCAGGACATGGAAGCCGATGGCGGCACCCCAGACGTGGGCCAGGGCGGTCTTCACATTGGGTACCTGCCGCTTATCAGCCTTTCCCATCACCTGTAAGGCGGCCTCGGCTATTCGGATGAGGCCGGTAGCGCCGATAGGGTTGGTGCAGAGCGTTCCGCCGGAGGGGCAGACAGGCAGCTTGCCGTCCATGCTGGTGACGCCCTTGCGGAGGAGCTCGACACCCTTGCCCGGCTCGCAGAAGCCCAGGGCCTCACATTCAATGATCTCCTGGACGGTAAAGGCGCTGTATAGCTCGGCCACATCCAGGTCTTCCAACGGGTTGTCGATCTTGGCCTGCCTGTACACGCGCCGGGCCAGAATCGACAGGCCGTCCCAGTCCTGGAACCAGGGGCGGTCACCGATGTAGTAGTTGTCAGTGATCTGGCCTGCTCCGCGGACCCAAGTCGGCGTGGCGCTTATCTTGGGGGCCCGCTTCTCGCAGGCGAAGATGATGGCACAAGCGCCATCGGAGCTGGGGCAGCAGTCGCTGAAGCGGAGGGGCCAGGAGACCATGCGCGTCTTCAGGGCGTCCTCCACCGTCAGGTGGCGCTGAAGGTGGGCGTAGGGGTTGTTGAGGGCGTTGGCGTAGTTCTTGGCGGCTACCATCGCCAGGTCTTCCTCGGTGGTGCCGTAGTAGCGGAAGTGACTGGCGGCTTGGTTGGCACCGACAGTGATGGCGCCGCCGCCCATCCAGCGCTCGTATATGGGGTCGATGCAGGTGTTGAGGACTTGCTGGGCCTCCAGGCTCTCGCCTACCCGCTGGGAGGCCACCGCCAGCACTATATCGAACAGCCCCGAGGTGACGTGGTAGTAGCCGCCGAGGGCCACGGAGCCGCCGGTGGTGCCGCCGGTGGTGATCTTGATGAAGGGCTTATTCAGAAAGCCAGCGCCCACGCAGGCGTCCACGTTCCACCTTTCGGGGGCGAAAACGCCATCGAAGGGGTCCATGGAGCCGTAGACGACGGCATCGATTTCCTTGTGCTTCAGGTTAGCGTCGGCCAGGGCTGCGCTGACCGCCTCGTGGACGAGTTCCGGATAGGTCACGTCGCGGCGGTGGCTGGAGCACTTGGTCAGGCCGACACCAACGATAGCTACTCTTCTAGCCATGGCTTACCCTCGCTCCAGAATTGCCACGCAGTTGGTGGGGGCAGCAACTCCGGCAGGGGCGCTCAGGCCATGGGCCAGGGCCAGCTTGGCCCCCGCCACCTGCCGACCGTGGGCGTCCCCGCGCAGTTGCAGGGCGGCCTCGGCAGCCCGCACCAGCCCCGAGGCGCCGAACAAGTTGGTGCAAAGAGACCCGCCGGAAGGATTGACCGGTAGCTTGCCATCCATCTCGGTCGTTCCTTCGTCGATGAGCTTTGCCCCTTGTCCGGCCTTAGCGAAGCCCAGGGCCTCGTAGTCCATCAGCTCGTGGAAGGAGGTGGCCTCGTGGATCTCCGCCAGGTCGAGTTCGTTCAGAGGGCGGCGAATGCCGGCCATCTCGTAGGCGCGTTGGGCCGCTGCAGACAGGGAAGGGATCTCGGCCAGGTCCTTGTCCCCCATCTCGTAGCTCTCGATGGCCCAGCCGATGCCGCGGATCCAGACGGGCTTGTCGGTGATGCGCCTGACGACGTCTTCAGCCGCCAAGATGATGGCCACGGCCCCCACCGACTCGGGCGGACAGTCCAGGGCCTTTAACGGGTAGGCCACAGGCTCTGAACCAAGCACGTCCTCCAGGGCGA
>JAIVWR010000026.1:0-10838 GCA_048636435.1 Acidobacteriota bacterium
CGAGGTGGCCGACGTGAACCGCTGGGGCCGAAGGAAGCTGGCCTATCCCATCATGCGGTACACCGAAGGCGAGTACGTTCTTACGCAGTTCAAGTTTGACCCTACTCAGGTGGCCGATCTGGAAGCGAGCATGGAGCTGACAGAGGAAGTGATACGCCATCTGGTTGTGCGGAAGGAGGAAGGCGAAAGCGCTGCCCCCTGAAGTACGCGGGCGTCGCGGGGTTGAGCGAAAGGAGCTGGCGCGATGGCGGGTTTGAATAAGGTAATGGTTATCGGCAATGTGGGCACCGATCCGGAGATGCGCTACACTGCCAACGGGAGGGCCGTCACGAACTTCCGCGTGGCTGCCAACCGTAGCTACACGACGCCCGATGGAGAGCGGCAGGAGGAGACCGAGTGGTTCAGTGTGGTGGCCTGGCAGAAGCTGGCCGAGCAGTGCAGCCAGTATCTCCAGAAGGGGCGGCGGGTCTACGTGGAGGGGCGGCTGCGAACCCGCTCTTGGGACACTCCTGATGGCCAGCGGCGCTTTCGCACCGAGGTCATCGCGGACAGGGTGCTCTTCCTCGATCGGGCGACGGGTGTGCCTCTGCCTGAGGAGGGGGAGCCGGAAACGACGGAGGCCGAAACGACGGAGGCCGAGGCGTTACCCTTTGAGTAGACTGGTCTGAGTGATGGCAACGGAACGAGAAAGACACTCCCGACAAGAGGGCGCAGGCGACGCGGCTAGACGCAGGCCCCGTGGGCGGTACGGCCGACGGCGGAAGGTGTGCTCGTTCTGTGTGGAGCACGTCACGGCTATCGACTACAAGGACGTTGGTAGGCTGCGTCGCTTCCTGTCCGATCGTGGGCGCATCGAGCCCAGGAGGAAGCTGGGGACCTGCGCGAAGCATCAGAGGGCGCTATCGCAGGCCCTGAAGCGGGCCAGGCATCTGGCTCTTCTGCCCTACACGGCAGAGCACATTCGAGCAACGGGACCTTTCTCATCGCGCCAGTAGCTGGTGCTGTCCAAGCTGGAACGGTGGGGGAGGGTTTTCGCTCGCTTCTCCGTCCGTTATCCTTGAGGGGGTTTTACCCTTGGTCAAGAAGAGACGACAGAGACCCCTGCCGATCCCGCCGCGCCCACGGCGGCGGCGGCGCTGGACCCGCGAATTTCGGCTCCAGGTGGCGGTTGTTGCCGGTTTTGTGCTGTTTCTGGTGGTCATCGCGGCAGGCTTCCTCTTTCTCGTATTCCTTCCAGATTGGTACGAGGAGCACGTCGAGCGTCCTAACTCCAAGGCGCTTGAGGTAGGCGAAACCACCTTCGATCTCGACTACTTCGCCCGCCGGCTGAAACTCATGGTCGGTGAGTTCGGCCTTCAACAACAGCCTGAGCAAGTCGGTGTGTTGGTTAACCTGCTGGCTAATGCTCTCGGGAGCGAGGAGCTGCTGCGGCAGAGAGCGCCCGTTGACCTGGGCGTGTCCGTAACGCCGGAGGATATGGAGCTGGCGATCGGTGATCGACTGGGCCTAACGGAGAGCGATCCTGAGGCATTCGCCGCTGCCCTAGAGCAGGAATTGAAGAGGAGCGACCTGTCGGACGAGGAGTATCGACAGATGATCGAGGCCGATCTCTTAACCACTAGGGTGCAGGAGGTGTTCTCGCTGTCTGTGCCCGAGACCATCGAGCAGGTGAGGATGCGCCAGATCCTGGTGGGGACGGAGGACGAGGCCCGCTCGGTGCTGGAGCGTCTGGACGCCGGCGAAGACTTCGGCGAGCTGGCTGGCGAGCTTTCCCTGGACAACGCGACCAAGGAAGAGGGGGGCGAGCGGGGCTGGGTGGACAGCGCCAGCGAGGAGGAAGGGCGCGAGCGGGAGTGGCTGGCGCGCGACGAACTGGACCTATCGTACGCTGTCAAGGTGTTCGATCTGGAGGTGGGTGTTCCCAGTGAGCCCATCCCCGGGCCGGGCGGCTACTTCATCTTTGAGGTGGAGGAAAAGGAGGCCGAGCGGGAGGTGACGCCCGAGCAGCGGACCCGCATCAGCAGCCGTTACCGCGACCTTTGGCTCAACGAACAGGGCACGCTGGTGCCCAGCACGGAGTTCGTATCCAGCGACCAAGATAAGTTCCAGTGGGCAGCTGAGAAGGCCTTCGGACTGTAGGAAAGGGAGCGATGGCCAAGCAGGATCAGGTCCAGATCGCTTTGCTGGGCATAGGGGTGATAGGCAGCGGTGTGGCGCGCACCCTCCAGAAGAAGGGTGCAGCCTACGCCGAGCGGTTGGGGTTTCAGCTAAACCTGCGCCACATCCTGGAGCGCGACCTGCACAAGGCTGACGAGGTGCCCGTGGACCGCGGCCTGGTCACCGACGACCCCCGCGCGGTCTTGGACGACGAAGCGGTCGATATCGTCATCGAGCTGCTGGGTGGCGAGCGGCCAGCCTATGATTTCATCAAGGAGGCTCTGAGCTCGGGTCGCTACGTGGTGACCGCGAACAAGGAGGTCATGGCCAAGCATGGGCTCGAGCTGTTGACCCTGGCCCAGGAGCATGAGGTGGATATCCTCTTCGAGGCCAGCGTGGGCAGCGGCACGCCCGTGATTGGTCCCCTCAGGCGCGACCTTTCGGCCAATGAGATCACTTCGATTCGGGCCATTATCAACGGCACGACAAACTACATTCTCACCCGCATGAGCAGAGAGGGGCTGGACTTCGAGGAGGCGCTGAGGCAGGCCCAGGCCCTGGGCTATGCCGAGGCTGATCCCACCAACGACGTGGAGGGGTTCGATGCCGTCTATAAGGTGGCAATCCTGGCCAGCCTGGCCTTCCACACTCATGTCCAGCCAGACGATGTCTACCGCGAAGGCATCACCAGCCTCGACGCCCGCGACTTCCGCTACGCTCAGGAGCTAGGGTATGCTATCAAGCTTCTGGCTGTGGCCAGAATGGACGAGGACGGTGTGGATGTCAGGGTGCACCCGTCGTTCGTGCCGAAGGACGAGCTTCTGGCGAGCGTGGACGGGGTGCTGAACGCCGTTCAGGTGGAGGGCGATCTGCTGGGGCGGGTGCTCTTTCAGGGGCCGGGGGCGGGACCCTTTCCTACGGCCAGCGCTATCATGGCTGATGTCATGGACGCTGCTCGCAGTGTGGCAGCGGCTCGGGCCGGCCGGAGGGGAGACCGCTTGCCCTGGCGAGCGGGTCGGCCGCTGCGTATAAAGCCGATGGCCGAACTGACCACGCGCTACTATCTGCGCATGGAGGTGGCGGACCAGCCGGGCGTGCTGGGTCAGATCGCCCGCTGCTTCGGCGACCACGGCGTGAGCATCGCCTCGGTCATCCAGAAGGAGGGCGACGAGGTGACGCAGACGGCTGAGCTGGTCATCATGACGCACGTTGCGCGCGAGGAATCGGTGCAGAAGACCATCGAGGAGGCAGGCAAGCTGGCGGTGGTGAGCCGGATCGCCAACCTTCTGCGGGTGGAGAGCTGACCGGCGTAGCGGCAGGCAGAGGGATATCGATGAGCGCGGACAAGAAGCGGCCAAAGGCCGATCCTCCTCGGGCGGAGGCGAGTGCTCCCTCGGCCGACGCTGTTCCCTGGCTGGAGGAGGAGCTGCGACAGGCCAAGAGCCAGCTCCATAAGCTGGGGCAGCAGGTGGAGCAGGCGCAGAACCAGATCTGGAACCTGGCGGAGAGTGTGCAGAAGGGGGAAGATGTCCTCTCCGCCCTGGCGTCACATCTTACAGCGTTCCCCCACCTTCAGGACGAGATGCGCCAGGCCAAGGAGCAACTGGGGCGCTTGCAGGAGCGGCAACTGGCCAATCAGAGTCGCATCGAAGAGGTGATGCGTCAGCAGCAGGCGGCCGCTGAGCGGGAGAGGGGGGAGCACAGTGACTCCCTGCGGCGTCTGGAGGCCACGGAGAGGCTGGCTCAATCCTACGAGGGGCGCATGCTGGCGGTGGAAGAGGGCGGGCGCCGCTTTCGGGATGATATCTCTCTCCTGGAGAAGCGGTTGGAGGGAGCGGATAAGGGCGCCGAAGAGGTAGCGGGGAAGACGGCTCGACACGGCGAGGCTGTCAAGCGCCTGGAAGAGGAGATGAGGCGTCTGCACGGTGAGATCGACGCCTTGACCAAGCAGGACTCCATCCTCTCGGAGCGAGCGCAACTCTTGGTGGAGCAGGTGCGCCGCCTGGGGGAGCAGGTGACCATCCTCAGCGAGGATCAGGTGACCCACCAGGAGCTGACGGACACACAGGATCACTGGCGCATGGAGGGCCAGCGGTTGGACGAGCGGCTGAAGGTGCTGGAGCGGGCGATGGGAGAGCGGCAGCAGTACGCCGAAGACCATGCTCGTGCCCTGGAGCTGCTGGAGAGCAAGAGCCAGACCCAAACGGAGCGTCTGGCGGCCTTTCAGCAGCAGATCCGTGAACAGCGCCAGCAGGTGGCGGCCTACCTGCGCAAGCTGAGCCAGTTCCAGGAGCGCCAGAAACGGCGGCAGTTGGCTGCGATGGAGCAGGAACTGAAGGAGATGAAGCAGCGTGACCTCAAGCTGGGCGGCGAGTGATCGACCTGGCGTACTGAACCGCTATCGGGAGTATCTGCCGCTAACGGATGCCACGCCCCTCGTTTGCATGGGGGAGGGGGGGACGCCTCTGGTGCGCTCGCAGCGGCTGGAGGCCAGACTGGGCTGTGGCCCGCTTTACTTCAAGCTGGAGAGCTGCAATCCTACGGGTTCGTTCAAGGACCGCGGCATGGTGCTGGCGGTAGCGAAGGCGATAGAGGAGGGGCGGGAGGCAGTGCTCTGTGCTTCCACCGGCAATACCAGCGCCTCCGCCGCAGCGTATGCCGCCCACTGCGGGCTGAGGGCCTACGTTCTCGTGCCGAAGGGGAATATCGCGCAGGGGAAGCTGGCCCAGGCGGTGGCTCACGGTGCCCAAGTGGTCGCTGTGGACGGCAACTTCGACCAGGCCCTGTCGCTGGCCCTGGCCATCGTCGACAAGCATCCCATCGCCCTGGTGAACTCGCTTAATCCCTATCGTCTGGAGGGCCAGAAGACGGCTGCCTTCGAGATCATTGATCACCTGGGGGATGCTCCCGACTACCTGTTTATTCCGGTGGGCAATGCCGGCAACATCACTGCCTACTGGCGGGGGTTCGTGGAGTATCACCAGAGGGGGAAGGCCGGCAGGAGGCCGCGGATGATGGGTTTCCAGGCAGAAGGGGCGGCTCCCATCGTTTTGGGAAGGCCGGTGGAGAAGCCGGTGACAGTGGCCTCGGCTATACGCATCGGCAACCCGGCCAGCTGGAAGGGGGCGGAGGCCGCTCGCGACGCCTCGGGTGGCGTGATCGAGGCGGTGAGCGATGAGGAGATCCTGACGGCGTACCGCCTGCTGGCCCAGGAGGAGGGCATCTTCGGCGAGCCGGCATCGGCGGCGTCGGTGGCGGGTCTGTTCAAGATGAGCCGCCAGGGGCTGGACCTCAGCAACAGCACAATCGTCTGCATTATCACCGGTAGCGGCCTTAAGGACCCCGATACGGCCATGTCTATACCGACCGAGATCCGCGAGGCGCCCGCCGACCTGGCCGCTGTGGAGAAGGCCATCGGGGTGGCGTAGGTGCATACCCCACTTTCCTACTGATTGATCCTGGGATGGGCCCGCCTGTAGAATATCAGCAAGCTGCCAGTTTGCGACTGCGCCTGACACTTGGCCGCTGCCAGTGACTCAGGCGCGGACTTTCCTTAAGGGTGGGGGACGTGGTAGATCGCGCTAGGATCGCTGAGGCGATGCGACAGATCATCGAAGCCATCGGCGAGGACCCCGAGCGGGAGGGTCTCGCCGAGACGCCGCGGCGCATCGCCAAGATGTACGCCGATCTCTTCTCCGGCCTCGACCGGGACCCGATGGAGGTGCTGCGGGGCGGCTTCCGGGGGGAGAAGGATGAGCCGGTGGTCCTCAGGGACGTGCCCTTCTACTCCCTCTGCGAGCACCATTTTCTCCCCTTCTACGGAGTGGCCCACGTGGGCTACATCCCCAATGGTCGCCTGGTGGGCATCAGCAAGATCGCCCGGGCGCTGGACATTCTGGCCCGGAGGCCGCAGGTCCAGGAGCGTCTGACCCGGCAACTGGCCGATTGCATTCTTGAGGCGCTGGATGCCGACGGTGTGGGGGTTGTGCTGGAGGCGGAGCATTTCTGCCTGAGCATGCGAGGCGTCCACAAGCCGGGCACGCGGGTGGTGACGTTGGCAGTGCAGGGCCCCTTTCGCAAGGGGAAATTCGGTCGCTCTGACTTCCTGGCCCTAGTGCAGGGCAGATGAGACATGGCATGGAGCAGTTCTCCATCAACATGTTCTGGCTGGCCCTGGGGCCGCTACGGCCATGGCCACCCTGCTCTACTGGGGTCACGCGTTCGGCGTCAACCTCTGGGTGAGCGGTCTTCACAGCTACTCGGGCGTGTGAGCGCTCTTGACAGAGTGCGAAGTTTGATATAGTCTAACCTTGGCGTCTGGCGTCTATTACGTATATACGCTATACGTAGCAGGTCGAGAGACCCCAAAATGACAACGGTCGGCGGATAACCGGGGATTGAAGTCCCACCGCTGTACTGGCTCAGGAATAAGGCTTTCGGCCTTTTTTGCTGTCTCTGAAGGGGAGAGGATTTGCCGACAATAAATCAGTTGGTGCGGAAGGGGCGCAAGAAGGTGGTCAAGAAGACCAAGGCGCCGGCGCTGCGCTTTTCCTACAACGCTTTGAGGAACAGGATGGTCCGGTCGCAGGGAGCTCCTCAGAAGAGGGGCGTGTGCGTCCAGGTGCGGACGGTGACGCCCAAGAAGCCTAACTCCGCCTTGCGCAAGGTGGCGCGGGTGCGCCTGACCAACGGGATGGAGGTTACCGCCTACATCCCTGGTGAGGGTCACACCCTTCAGGAGCACTCGGTGGTGCTGATCCGGGGAGGGCGAGTGAAGGACTTGCCGGGGGTGCGCTATCACATCATCCGGGGTGCCCTCGACTCCCAGGGGGTGGTGGGGCGGAAGCGTAGTCGCAGCAAGTACGGCACCCGGCGCACCGAGGAGCTCAGGTAGGGCAGGGGGGAGCGATGCCGAGGCGAGGGAAGGGCGTTCGTAGGCGAGTGCCGCCTGATGCTAAGCACAATAGCGTCTGGCTACAGATGTTCATAAACAAGCTGATGAGGGACGGCAGGAAGAGTACCGCCGAGCGGATCATGTACAACACCCTGGACATCATGGAGCAGCGGGCCAACCGGAACCCTGTGGAGGTATTCGAGCAGGCGATACGCAATGCCAAGCCTATTCTGGAGGTGCGGCCCCGGCGTGTAGGCGGTGCCACCTATCAGATCCCGCTGGAGGTGCGGCCAGAGCGGCAGATGGCACTGGCCATACGCTGGCTCTTGACGGCGGCGCGTGCTCGCACGGGGAGGCCCATGGCAGAGAGGCTAGCCGCTGAGCTGCTGGATGCCGCCAGCGGTCAGGGTGTGACCATCAAGCGCCGCGATGACACCCACCGCATGGCCGAAGCCAACAGGGCCTTTGCCCACTACCGATGGTAACCTCTGTGTGGCAGCCGCACCCATGAACGCCTAACGTTTTCCCTCTCCCGATGATCTTGAGATAAAGTCATGACTAGGTCTGTGCTCATCGAAAAGGTTCGCAACATAGGGATCATTGCCCACATAGATGCGGGTAAGACGACCGTTACCGAGCGTATCCTCTTCTACACCGGCCGCACCTACAAGATCGGCGAGGTGGACGAGGGGACGGCTGTGATGGATTGGATGGTGCAGGAACGGGAGCGGGGGATCACTATTACTGCGGCCGCCACCACCTGCGACTGGGCAGGGCACATGATCAACATCGTGGATACGCCCGGCCACGTGGACTTCACGGTGGAGGTGGAGCGCAGCCTGCGGGTTTTGGACGGCGGCATCGTTGTCTTCGACGCTGTGGCGGGCGTCGAGCCCCAGTCGGAGACAGTATGGCGCCAGGCTGATCGCTATCACATCCCGCGTATCTCTTTCGTCAACAAGATGGACCGGGTGGGAGCCGACTTCTGGCGGACAGTGGGCATGATCCACGACAGGCTGGGAGCGCGGCCGCTGCCCATTCAGATCCCGCTGGGCGTGGAGGAGAAGCATCTGGGGCTCATCGACCTGGTGAAAGAGGTGGCCTGGCTCTTCCCCGGTGATAAGGACGAGGAGCCCGTCCAGGTTCCGCTACCAGAGAGGTGCGGGGAAGATCGCAACGGCTGGCCCGAGGAGTTCATGGCTGCCCTGCCGAAGGCGGATGCAATGGTTCCGGGAGCAGGGGAGCTTATCATCAACTCGCTGGAAGAGGCGAGCGTACGGCGGGAGGAGCTCATCGAGGCGGTGGCGGAGCTGGACGACCAGCTTCTCATCAGCTACGTGGAAGGGCGCCACATATCAGCGGCCGAGCTGGGCAAGGCCGTCCGCCGTGCCACCCTGGCCAACGTGGTCACGCCCGTTCTGTGCGGCAGCGCCATGCGCAACAGGGGCATCCAGCCCCTGCTGGACGCGGTGATAGACTACCTGCCGGCACCAGTGGACGTGCCACCGATCAAGGGTGTGCATCCCAAGACGGGAGAGACGGTCCAGCGCCAGGCTGCCATCGATGAGCCGTTCGCGGCGTTGGCCTTCAAGATCGTGGCCGACCCCTATGTGGGGCGATTGGCCTATTTCCGGGTCTATTCCGGCACGGTTAGCCAGGGCTCTTCTGTGTACAACAGCACCCGCGGTGAACGGGAGCGTATCAGCCGCCTGCTGCGCATGCATGGCCAGCATCGAGAGGACGTTCAGGATACGTATGCGGGCGCGATCATAGCAGCGGTCGGCCTCAAGAAGACCTTCACGGGCGACACCCTCTGTGACAAGAGCCATCCCATCGTGCTGGAGGCCATCAAGTTCCCCGAGCCGGTCATCTCTATAG
Source organism: Acidobacteriota bacterium (assembly GCA_048636435.1). Taxonomy (GTDB): domain Bacteria; phylum Chloroflexota; class Dehalococcoidia; order SM23-28-2; family SM23-28-2; genus SM23-28-2. The sequence goes on from JAIVWR010000026.1 coordinate 8,930, forward strand.
CCATCGAGCCGAGAACCAAAGACGACCAGGACCGCATGAGCGAAACTCTGGGACGTCTGTCGGAGGAGGACCCCACCTTCCGCACCCGCTACGACGATGATACAGGCCAGACGATTATCTCCGGCATGGGCGAGCTGCACCTGGAGATCATCGTCGACCGCATGATGAAGGAGTACCGGGTGAAGGCGAACGTGGGTAAGCCGGAGGTGGCTTACAGGGAGACGATCACCCGTCCAGCAAAGACTGAGGGCCGGTTCGTCCGCCAGACTGGCGGCCACGGGCAGTACGGCGTAGTGGAGCTGGAGGTGACTCCTCGCGAGCCGGGCGCTGGCTTCCAGTTCGTGAACAAGATCGTGGGCGCGGCCATCCCCCGAGAGTTCATCACGCCGGTGGAGCGGGGGGTGAAGGAAGCGCTGGAGACGGGCGTCCTGGCAAACTATCCGGTGGTCGATGTGGAAGTGACGCTGGTGGATGGCAGCTATCATCCGGTGGACTCGTCGGAGCTGGCCTTCCGGATGGCCGGCTCGATGGCGGTGCGTCAGGCGCTGTCTCGGGCCAAGCCCATCTTGCTAGAGCCGATCATGGAGATAGAGGTGGCTACGCCGGAGCAGTTCTTCGGCGACGTGCTCGCCGACGTCAACGCGCGGCGTGGCAACGTGACCATGGTGGACCAGCGGGGCCATATGCGGCTGGTTCGGGCGCAGGTGCCGCTGGCGGAGACGTTTGGCTATGCCACCGGCCTGCGCTCCTTGACGCAAGGTCGGGCTACCTACACTATGGAGTTTGACCACTACGAGGAGGTGCCGAGCTCGGTGGCGGAGGCGCTGCTGGGGCGGGTAAGACGATACGTGAGAAGGTAGGGCATGCCCAGACAGAAGATACGCATTCGCCTGAAGGCCTACGATCATCGCATTCTGGACCAGTCCGCCGCACTCATCTGCGAGGCGGCGGAGAGGACGGGGGCGGTGGTCGCTGGGCCCGTGCCGCTGCCGACCGAGATCAGGAAGTTTTGTGTTATTCGCTCACCGCACGTCGACAAGGACTCGCGGGAGCAGTTCGAGATTCGGACTCATAAGAGGCTTATCGACATTGTGGAGCCCACATCCAAGACGGTGGACGCGCTGATGCGTCTGCAAGTGCCTGCGGGTGTGGACATCGAGATCAAGCTGTAATCATGATCGAAGGACTTTTGGGCCGCAAGCTGGGCACGCTGCAAATCTTCGAGCGCGACGGCACGGTGGTGCCAGTGACGGTCATCGAGACCGGGCCCTGCACTGTGCTTCAGGTGAAGACGAAGGACCGCGATGGCTATGAGGCGGTCCAGCTGGGCTTCGGGGTGCGCAGGCGGGTCAACGAGCCGATGAAGGGGCACTTCAAGGGCCTGGGCTCGTTCCGCTACCTGCGGGAGTTCCGGGTGGACGAGATCGGCAAGTGGCAGGTGGGCCAGCGAGTGGGCGCAGAGGTCTTCGAGCCCGGTGATCTGGTGGACGTGAGCGGCATCTCGAAGGGCCGTGGTTTCGCTGGCGTGGTGAAGCGCCACGGCTTCCATGGCGGGCCCAAGACTCACGGCCAGTCGGACCGCCATCGCGCCGCTGGCTCCATTGGAGCCAGCGCCAGCCCCTCGCGGGTGTTCAAGGGCATGAAGATGGCCGGCCACATGGGTGCCGTGAAGGTCACGGTGCGCAACCTAGAGGTAGTGGACTCGAATCCGGCCCGAGGTGTGATCATGCTTAAGGGCTCCGTGCCCGGGGCCAAGGACGGCCTTTTGCGCATTCGGCTGGCGCGCAAGCAGGCCGTGAAGTGGAGGGTGGTCGAGAGGAAGGCGGAGGAGCCGCCGGCCGAAGAGCCGAAGGCTGAAGAGCCGCCGGCTGAGGAGCCGAAGGCCGAAGAGCCTCCGGCTGAGGAGCCT
>JAIVWR010000027.1:0-10734 GCA_048636435.1 Acidobacteriota bacterium
CTGTCGCCGCGGCCTCCAGCTGGTCCACGAACGCCTGGGAGTAGGGGACCGCCCTGAGGCCGCCGTTGTCGCGCTCGATCACCGTGTAGTAGGAAGTAAACGCCGCAGCATCTCCCCGGTTGAGCCCGATCCACTCCTCGAACTCTTCCTTCGTCATGTCCTCCGGGTACGAGCCCGCGCCGGCCGGCTTCGGACCGACACCAGCCACGAACGGCTCCTCCTCGGCGATCCGGTCCCACGGGCCGTACATCAGCTCGTAGTAATCGCGGATCGCCGCGGCCGCGGGCGTATCCTCGGCCGGCAGCACCGCGCTCGGGTCCGCGTTTCCGCGCCACACCTGCAGACGGTAGATCGCGTCCAGGTGGTCCGAGGCTTCCACAAGCCGTTTCAAGACGCGCTTCTGCCGGTCGTCCAGCAGCGAGGCGTCGAAGTCCAGCATCACGGGCGCGAACTGTGCGACCCGGTCGGCTATTGCGGTCCCGGTATCCGCGGCGACCTCCGGCTTTCCGTCTCCGCCGCACGCCGTCGCCAGCGCCACTCCGACCAGCGCCACCATGCTCGCTGTTCTCTTCACGCGTCCCCTCCCTGCTTATCGCGTTCCTTGCGCACCGCCGTTGCCACGAACAGGGCGAACCCGCCCCACACGAACAGCAGCACGAGGACCATCGTCACGATGCCTCTGGTGGTCATGTATCCTCCATAATCGCATGATAACTCTGCAGTCAGACCCCGGGCTTCGATCCCGCCGGGCCCGAGCCGATTCCCGAGCTGGTGATGGACCAGACCGGCTCCCCCTTGCTGCTCCCCGCTCCCGTCCGACTCACTCAAACAACGTCGCCTCGATAGTCACGCCCGGCCCGAACCCGAGCGCTACGCACGGCAGGGGCGCCCCTGAATCCAACAGCCTTTCGAGAATAAAGGTCATGGTGGCCGACGACATGTTGCCGTGATTGGAGAGAACCTCACGCGACACTGCAGTCGATTCCCGCGTCAGGCCCAACGCTGTCTCGGCGGCATCGAGAATCCTTGGCCCACCGGGATGTATGGCCCACGTGGCTATGTCGTCCCTGGTGAGCCCCGAGGGAGCGAGCCATCGATCGACGTATGCCGCGAGATGCGTTTCGATCAGACCCGGGATCTCAGGTGAGAGCGTCATCTGAAATCCGTGATCCCCCACGCGCCACGTCATTGCATCCGCCGAATCCGGCAGCAGATATGAACCACCGCTCGTCATGTTCCATGGATCACCTGGCTCCCCGCTAGCTGCTCCCCGTTCCCTCCTTCCTCCCACCACCAGTGCGCCCGCCCCGTCCGCAAACAGGGAATTCGAGACGACCTGCTCGGGATTCCACCCATATTGAAAATGGAGCGAACATAGCTCGAGGGACGTCAGCAATATCCGGGCATCCGGATCCGCTGCGGCAATGGCGGCTGAAGTGCGTAGAGCATTCAACAGGGCGTGACAGCCCATGAAACCGATCTGTAACCGTTCCACCGTGCGTTCGAGGGACAGACCCTCGACAAGCTCGCAGTCGATCCCGGGCGCATAGAAACCCGTACAGCTCACGTTGATCAGGTGCGTGATGTCTCCGGGGCGCACCCCGGATCGGCGCAGGGCCTCGGAAGCGGCCCGAAGCGCCAGGGGCAGCGCGTGCCTTTCATACTTGCACATTCTGGCTTTGGTGGACGGGCCCTGATCTGTTGGCCCCGAGCGTGGGCGGTAGAAATCGTATTCGGCCTGCCCGTCAATTTCATCCACAAGGACGCTTCCGCGGGTGCGGACGCTGGTCCTGGGCTCCACCAGTTGTGGTGGCCAGCAGGCCATCCCTGCTCTCCCTGAGCACGTCACCCTCATGGCTTACCTCAACACCGTCAGCGCTGAAGAAGCGGCAGAGAAAGGCCTGCCACTCATGTACAGCGAGGAGTTCATCGCCCGCAAGCGGCAGGAGCTCATCGCCCGGGCCTTGGCCGAAGCCGAACTTCGCCCGCCGCTCGATGCCTTCGTGCGGCAGGTACATGCCGCCGTGCGCCACGAGGCCTACGATAGGCTACCCCAGATCCGTTGCCCCACCCTCATCATCAGCGGCAGCGACGACAAGATCGTGCCGGCCGAGAATTCCCGCATCCTGGCCGAACGCATCCCGGACGCCGAGCTGGTGGTGCTGCCGAAGGCCGGCCACGGCTACCTGGTGGAGTGCGCCGAGGAGTCCAACGCCATCGTCCTCGACTTCCTGCGCCGCCACCGGAGCGGACCCATCAACTAGAGCATGGCAACCACAAGCAATGGACCAGTGCGGATAGCCCACGGCTTTGGCAACGGCCGTCGGCGGCTGCTTCGCGCCCTCATCGGGCCGGTGGACCTCATCGAGACCGATGTCTGGTTCCAGGATGGCAAGATGGTCGTCCGCCACGAGCACAAGCTGGGCCCGCTGCCCGTCCTCGTCGACGAGAAGGCCTGCTTGCACATTAAGAGCGACCACAGGTGCCGGCTCAACCTGTGGAGATGGTACATAGCGCTGGAGGGCAACCCCCTAGCCTTGCAAGAGGTCTTGGCCAAGGCCAAGGACAAGCGAGGCTTGCTTCTCGACCTCAAGGGGGAATACGGAGACCGAGAAGAGGCGTTGGCTCAGGCCCTGGCAGAAATGCTCGAGCGCATGGGCATGGGGGAGCAGGTAACCATCTGCGGCCAGAATTGGTCTCTCCTGGGGCACCTGCGCGCAGCCGCTCCTCATCTCAAAGTTCACTACTCCATCGACAGCGCCGACCAGCTCGAGGCCTTCCAGGCGATGCTCGAGCACGACCCCATACGCTGCATCTGCTTGAACCAGTCGCTAGTAGAAGCGCCGCTGATCGAACGCTTGAAAGGTCTGGGCATAACCATCTACACCTGGACGGTAGACGACCTCTGGCGGGCCCACGAGCTGCTGGAGCTGGGCGTAGACGGCATCATCAGCAACAGCCTGGAGACGTTGGGGCTTCTGGGCGCGAGCCCCCGCCGGCAGCGCCAGGCCTAGGTTCCACGCGGTATGACGTGCACAGCCGTGGCCTTAAACGAGGCCGCCACCTCGTCGCCCACCCCCAGGCTCAGCTCTTCCAGCGATTGCTTGGTGATAAGGGCCACGAGCGTGAAGCCGCAGTCCAGCGCCACCCGCACCTGACCGCCGACCGTCGTTATGCGGCGGACGGTCCCCCGCAGGTGATTGCGAGCACTGGTGGGATGGCTCTCGAGCCCTGCGGGCTCCAGGATCACATCCTCCGGCCGCAGGCACACCAGCACAGCGGCTCCAGGATCGAGGGCGGGCACTATGGCCTGCACCGCTGCACCGCCCACGTCGATCGTCGCCAGGCCATCGGCTAGAGACTGCAGCCGTCCCCGAACGACGGTCTCCACGCCCACGAAGGCCGCCACCTCCTCGTCCACTGGCGCAGCGAAGACCTTTGCCGTGGTCCCCACCTGGCGTATGCTGCCGCCCATCATCACCGCCACCCGGTCGCCCAGGCGGAGGGCCTCCGCACGGTCGTGGGTCACGAACACCGTCGTTAGCCGGCCCTCATGTAGAATTCCCTCAAGGTCGCTGAGAAATGACTCCCGTATGGATGGGTCGAGGCCAGCGAAGGGCTCGTCCAGAAGCAGCACCTCCGGCTCCAGGGCCAGGGCGCGAGCTAGGCTCACCCGCTGGGCCTCGCCACCCGACAGGCTGCGAGCGGGACGGCGGGCCAGGTGAGCAATGCCCAGGCGTTCCAGCCAGTAGGCCGTCCGTCGCGCTTGCTCACTTCGGGGCACGCCTCGCAGCGACAGGCCCGAGCGCACATTCTTTTCCACCGATGTGTCCAGAAGCAACGGCTCCTGGAACAGCATCGCCATGCGCCGGCGATACGGCAAGCGGTCGCCCTCCACCCGGTGGCCGTCGAAGAACACGCTGCCAGCGGCCGGGCGCTCCAGGAGGGCCATCACCTGGATCAGAGTGCTCTTGCCAGCACCGTTAGGGCCGACCACCGCCAGTACCTCGCCGGCCCACACCTCCAGATGGGGGACGGTGAGGATGACGCGTTCGCCCCTCCGCACTAGTACGTCCCGTACCGCCATCCTGACGTCAGGCATGTCGTCATAACCCTCGACTTGGGGTGCTTCCATTCTACGGCATGAAGCGGCCGCGGGCTAACCTAGGCGGGCCGCTCCCGCTGCTGGACGTAGGTGAGGACCAGGTTCACGGCATAGATGAGGATCAGCAGCACCACCGATAGCGCAATGGCCATCTCGAAGTTGCCCTTCTGCACTTCCAGCACTGTGGCCGTAGTGAGGACCCGGGTATCCTTGAGGTTGCCGCCTACCATCAGGGAAGCGCCCACCTCCGAGATGGCTGCCCCGAAGCCGGCCATGACCCCCGCCAGCAGGGGCAGGCGCGCCTCCCGTAGTAATAGCCAGATCGTCTGCCAGCGGGAAGCGCCCAGGGCCATGATCTGCAGCCGCAGCTTGGGGTGGAGGCTCTGGATGGAGGCGACCGTGAAGCCAGTAACGATGGGCGTCGCCAGCATGGCTTGAGCGACGACCATAGCGCCAGGCGTGTACAGCAGGTTCAGGAGACCCAGGGGGCCGCTCCGCCAGAGCATGATGGCCACGAACAGACCTACCACCACCGGCGGCAGGCCCATGCCGGTGTTCACCAGGCTGAGGACAAAGTTGCGTCCCCAGAACCTCTGCGTGGCCAGGAAGTAGCCTGCCAGCGCGCCGATGGTCAGCGCGATGAGGATGGCGGAGCCGGATATCAGCAACGAGCGAATGGTGATCTCGATGACCTCGCGGTTGCCGGTGAACAGAAGGCGAAAGCCTTCCCTTAGACCATCCCAAAGAAGCTCCATCTCCCCCTCCTCTCGCTACTGGCCCAGCGTCTCTTCGTCCTGGCCGGCGGCCGGGAAGAACAAGGGTCGGCCGAACTCCTCGACGCCGATGGTGCCAATCATCTCCTGGGCCTCTGGCGACACCAGGAAGTCGGCGAAGGCTTCAGCCCCCTCTACGTTGAGGTGGCCGTGCCTTTCGGGATTGACTCGGATCACGTGGTAGATGTTGAGCAACTGAGGATCGCTCTCCACCAGTACTTCCAGGCTCACCCGTTCGCTGAGCCGCAAATAGGTGCCGCGGTCGCTGAGGGTATAAGCAGCCTTGTCGCTGGCGATCAACAACGCCTGGCCCATCCCAACGCCCGCCTCCTGGTACCAGGATCGACCGCTGGGGTCGAGGCCGGCCCCATTCCACAGGCTCAACTCCCGCCGGTGGGTTCCCGAGTCATCGCCGCGGCTGATGAATAGAGAGCCCTTGTCAGCTATGGCCTGCAGCGCTCGCGTGGCCGACTCCATCCCCTTGATGCCAGCCGGGTCGGATGAAGGGCCAACGATGACGAAATCGTTGTACATCACCAGGCGGCGATCAACCCCGTGACCCGCCGCCATAAACTCCGCCTCAGCCTCTGGGGAGTGCACTAGCAGCACGTCTGCGTCTCCCCGCTCGCCCATTCTCAGGGCCGCGCCCGAGCCGACGGCGATGGTCTTCACGTTGTAGTTTGTCTGCCTTTCGAACTCAGGGATGAGCTCATCGAAGAGGCCACTATCGCGGGTGCTGGTAGTGCTGGCAAGGATCAGGATCTTGCCGCCGCAGCCCGAAAGCGAGAGCAACAAGACGAACGAGAGAAGCAACAGCCCGACGACGAACGTCATTCGACGGGGCACTCGTAGCACCGTCTCGAGCATAACTCTGGCCTCCTTTCGAGCGGTGATATGCTCTCTTCAGCATAACGACCTCCAAAAAACTAACCGCCTCTGGCGAACGCCTCGGCGAAGTCCCGCCCCACGTGCGATTGCGCCGCCGCCCGGAAGGCGCGATAGCGCGCGAGGAGTTCCTCGCCCTCCGGGGTGAGCTTGGTCCGCCCGCCGCCAAGCCCGCCAACCTCGCTCCGCACCAGCCGCACGCCCAGGTTGTGCTCGATCTCCTTGATCTTCCCCCAGGCCCGCCGATAGGAGAGCCCCATCCGCTCCGCACCTCCGCTGATGGAGCCCGCCTTGGCAATATGGTCGAGAAGCTCCGCCCGGTAGTCGCTGAAGACCAGCAGGCCATCCTTCTCCACCCACAGCTTGACTCTGGGTTGCACGCCAATGCCTCCGTGAGGAACTGCGTACGCCACCGACGGGGCGCGCGCGGGCATTATGCGATACGCGCAGCTCGACGTCAAGAACTCAGCAATCGCTATGTGGGCAACCAGACCAAGGGGGCCAAGGGCCTACTTCTCCGCCGGAGGGCTTGGACCAGGCGGACGTTCGTCAGCGCCAACCGACTCGTCCCCGCCCGTCGGCGGCGGGTCGGCCGTCGCCGCTGAGCTGCCGGCGCCAGGTGATGCGTCCAGGCGGTCCAGCGGCATGGCGCCGGCCGTTGCCTCGGGCACGGCCCACGTCTTGGCCAGGGGCACCTCCTTCAGGAAGATGGCCACTACGAGGGCGGCCAGCGTTATCCCCATGCCCACGAGAAAAGCTTCTGCTATCGCCGTGCCGAGAGCCGTGCGGGTGCCCAGCATGATCTCATTGAACATGGCTGGCCCGCGCTCGCCCAGGCCTGCGAAGGCCTCCCGCAACTCTGCCAGCAGGTCGGCGTTGAGGAGGGACTGGGGATTCTGAAGGCGCTCGAGAAGCTCAGGAGGCGTCGCCTCCCGAACCTGGGGTGACGTCTCAGCCGTCAGTTCGGCCGAAAACTTGCTGTTGACCAGCGACCCCATGATGGCCACTCCCATGGTGCCACCGACCGAGCGGAAGAACTGGATGGCGGCGGTAGAGACGCCCAGCATTCGATAGGGGAGAGCATTCTGAACCACCAGGATAAAGATGGGCATGGTCGCCCCCAGGCCTATGCCCACCACGATCATGTTGCGGGTAGCGATTGCGTTGGTGGAGGTTGCGTCCATGCGTGACATCAGGAACATGCCGCCGGCCATCACCGCCAGCCCCACCACGGCGATGATGCGATAGCGCCCCCAGCGAGCCAGGACTTGCCCCATGATGGCAGCCGTGATGGCAAGGCTCAGCATCATGGGCATGATCACCAGGCCGGAGTTGGTGGCCGAGGAGCCAGTGACTCCCTGGACGAACAGGGGAAGGTAGACGATGCCGCCGAACATGCCCATAGCGGTCAGGAAAGTGACGCCAGCGGACACCAGGAAGATGGGATGGCGGAAGAGGGCAGGGGGCAGAATGGGCTCCGCGGCCCGCATCTCCACAGCAGCGAAGGCCAGGGCAGCCAGGGCTGCGAAGGCCAGCAGGCCTATGATCTGAGCCGAGAGCCAGGGGTACTGCTCGTTGGCCCAGGAGAAGGCCAGCAGCAGGGGCACGACGGCCAGAATGAGCGTCGTCACGCCCCAGTAGTCTAGCTTGTGCCTCACCCCGAGTCGCACGGAAGGCATCACCGAGAAGAAGACGGACAGGGCTAGGGCTCCCAGGGGTAGGTTCACATAGAACACCCATCGCCAGTTGAGGTTGTCGGTAATGTAGCCACCGATGAGGGGCCCCAGCACGCTGGCGGCGGCAAACACGCCAGTCATGAGACCAGTCCAGCGGGCTCGCTGGGCCGGCGGGAAGACATCGCCAATGATCGCGAAGGCGGTGGCCATAATCGTGCCCGCTCCCAGGCCCTGAATGGCCCGAAAGGCGATGAGCTGCATCATGCTCTGGGACGTGCCGCAGAGAGCCGAGCCCAGCATCATGACCGCGATTCCCCCCAGGAAGAAGAACTTGCGGCCATACATATCGGTGAGCTTGCCCACGATGGGCACGGCCGTGGTGGACACGACCATGAAGCTTGTGAACACCCAGCTGTAGTGTTCGTAGCCGCCCAGATGGGCCACCACCCTGGGCATGGCCGTACCCACTATCGTCTGGTCCATGGCCGCAGTGAACAGGCCCAGCAGCGTGCCCGCCATGACCAGCACCTTGGTGCGGGTGCCCATCTGGGAGATGCTCTGCGCTTGAGTCATGCCTTAGCTCACCATTCTCCTGGGGCGATTGCTCTGTCCTCCGCCGCCACCGACAGGGCAGTACAATCATCCTATCAGCCCTCAATGACCGCCTCAACCGCTCGCCTGGCAACAGCCATCGCCCTGCGATATGATCGCTCTACTCGGGAGGAAGAGCTTGCGCCCCAACGAGAACGAGTTCCCGTCGGCCACTGAGAGCGAAGAGCTGAAGGCCGCCATCAGAGAGCGCATCGCGGCGGAGGGCCGCATTCCCTTTCGCCAGTTCATGGCCGTGGCACTCTACCACCCCCAGCACGGCTACTACTCCTCGCCACGCCAGCGCATGGGCCGTCACGGCGACTACCTCACCAGCCCCGAAGCGCACCCCATCTTCGGCTCCCTGGTGGCCAAGCAGCTCTGCCAGATGTGGCAGGCGATGGGTGAGCCCCAGCCCTTCACCGTCGTGGAGATGGGGGCGGGCAGCGGCCTGCTGGCCCGCGACATCCTCGGCTGGGCAGGCAGGCGAGCGCCCGAATTCTTCGAGGCGCTGGAGTATCGCCTCATCGAGGTGAATGATTGGCTGGTCGACGGTCAGCGGCGCCTTCTGCGCCAGGTCGATGCCTCCTTGGCCAAGGTCTCCTGGCTGCCCTCCCTGGAAGCCATCGCCGCTGAAGGCGTCAGCGGCTGCTTCCTCAGCAACGAGCTGATCGACAGCTTTCCCGTCCACCGGGTGGCGGTTCGCGATGGCCGGCTGCACGAGCTGTACGTCGGGTGGGAGGAGGAGCGCTTCGTGGAGAGCCTTGGCCCTCCTTCCACGTCTCAGCTCCAGGACTACTTCGACCGCCTGGGCCTCCTGCCCGGCGAGGGCTGCTTGGCCGAGGTGAATCTGGAGGCCCTGGAGTGGATGAAGACGGTGGCCGGCGCCCTCCGCCGCGGCTTCGTCCTCACCTTCGACTACGGCTATCCCGCCGCGGAGCTGTATGCCCCCTGGCGCAGGGATGGCACCCTCCTCTGCTTCTATCGCCACAACCCCAGCATGGACCCCTACGCCCGCCTGGGCCGTCAGGACATGACCAGCCACGTCGACTTCACCAGCCTCGTCCAGGCGGGCCAGCAGCATGACCTCGAGCAGCTGGGTCTCACCAGCCAGGGCCGCTTCCTGACCGCCCTGGGCATCGCTGCCGGCCTCGAGCGCCAGGCCGACGGTGAGCTGTCCCTCGAGGAGTACTACGCGCGGCGACGGGCGGTGACCGAGCTGATCGACCCCGCCGGCCTGGGCCGGATCAAGGTGCTCATTCAGGGCAAGGACGTCGGCCAGCCGAAGCTGTCGAGCCTGGAGGGAAGCGAGCCCTAGTACTGGTCCGACAGCAGGTGCAGGTTGCCGATCTTGACGTTGGCCAGCCCGATCGTCCCCCGTATTCCATTATGGTAAACTTGAACGGCGACAGGCTTGACGCAGCGCTTGCGGTCGCGCTAAAACCAGCATGGCACCCGGAAGGGGAGCGGCCTTGCACTGAACCGACGGTGGCGCAGGTTGCGATGAGGCCAAGTGGGTTTGATATGGGCTATTTCCGTTGAATGGGCCTCGCTAGGAGGTGTCATGGTAGGTATCAGATCTTACGGAGCCTATATCCCCAAATATCGCCTGGGCAAGGAAACGGTGGGATGGGGATTTCCCGCCGAGAAGGCAGTGGCCAACTTCGACGAGGACAGCATAACCATGGCGGTCGCTGCCGGAGTGGACTGTCTCAGGGGGATAGATAGGTCCCAGGTGGATGGCATCTTATACGCCACCACCACCTCTCCCTACGTTGAGAAGCAAGGGGCAGCCCTGATCGCCAGCGCCCTCGACCTGCGACGGGACATCACCAGCGCCGACATCACCGATGTGCTTCGGGCGGGCACCACCGCCCTCAAGATGGCCATGGACGCCGTCCAGGCGGGCACGGCCGGCAATATGCTGGTGATCGCCTCTGACTGCCGCATGGCGACCCCCAAGGGCGGCCTGGACCGAGCGATGGGTGACGGGGCTGTTGCCTTGCTCATCGCCAAGGACGGCGTGGTCGCTGACGTGGAGGCGGACTACCACATCACCGACCACATGCTGGACGTATGGCGCTCCAGCGACGAAAGCACCGTCAGGAGCTGGGAAGACCGCTTCGTCATCGAGGAGGGGTTCCTCCGGGTCATTCCAGAGGCGGTATCGGCCTTCATGGCCAAGAACAACCTGACCCCCAAGGACTTCCAGAAGGCCGCTTACCACTCCAGTGACGCCCGCAGACACGCCGCGCTGGCAAAGGTGATGGGGTTCGAAGCCGCTCAGGTGCAGGACCCCCTCTACGGCCAGGTGGGGAATACCGGCGCTGCCTTCCCCCTGATGCTGCTGGTGGCAGCCTTGGAGGAGGCCAAGCCCGGCGACAGGATCATGGTGGCCGGTTACGGCGATGGCTGCGATGTCTACTCGATCAAGGCCGGCGAGGGCATCGACAAGCTCCGCCAGGAGCATCGCGGCGTAAAGAAGCACGTGGAGGCCAAGCGGGTCCTCGAGACCTACGACGAGTACCTCCGTTGGCGGGGCCTGATGACTGTGGCCGGAGTGCGCCGGCCGACAGCCGGTGGTCCGTCCGCCTCGGCCCTTTGGCGCGAGACCGATCGGGTCATCCAGCTCTACGGCTCCAAGTGCAGGAAATGCGGCTACGTGCAGTTCCCGCCCCAGCGCGTGTGCGTGGAGTGCCCCGCCAAG
>JAIVWR010000028.1:0-10527 GCA_048636435.1 Acidobacteriota bacterium
GGCGGCGTCGGCGGCGTCGCCTTCCACAACAGCCCCGCCCCCGCCACCGCCACCGTCGCCCTCTGCGAGCGCGTCGCCGCCCTCGACTGCTGGGATGAGGAGGCCCTCGAGGGCGCCATCCGCCCCCTGGCCGAGGAGCTAGGGCTGAAGACGGGCGAGCTCTTCGGGGCCATCCGGGTGGCGGTGACCGGCCGCACGGCGGCGCCACCGCTGTTCGAGACGATGGCCGTCCTGGGGCGCGAGCGCTGTCTGGAACGGATAGAGGCAGCTATCGCGCGGCTACAAGGCGTCTCGGCCTCGTAGAATTGCCTTCCTAGCGCGCTTCTGCTAGAATCGCCCTTGGCTTGGGGGATCGTCTAGTGGTAGGACAGCAGATTCTGGATCTGTAAGCGGGGGTTCGAATCCTCCTCCCCCAGCCAACGGAACGTCTGGTATAATTGGTGATACGGCGCATTCGTCTAGCGGCCTAGGACACCACCCTCTCAAGGTGGAGATCGGGGGTTCGAATCCCCCATGCGCTACCAACGAAAACAGAGCCCGGCCAGCCTGGACTGGTCGGGCTTGCTCTTTGCCCCAAAGACGCCGCACCTGCCACGTTTTGTCGCCGCCTCTCGCACGTCTTATACTTGTAGGGTATAGAGAGCTCTGGCATCGAGCAATTCGGGCCACGGCGAAGCACAAGGAGGGGCAACGGCGCTTGCGGGGCCTAGCCCCCGCGAAAGGCTAGCCCTGACGGCGTATCCCGCCCTCGACCCGTGCGTTAGAAATAGTGGACAGCACGGGTATGAGTGTACAAACGTTATCGCTGTTGGCCTGGGAGAGGAGCATAAGAACGAGGGCCCAAGAGCGCACCGGCCAGAGCGCCCAGGTCCGGCGGGAGGAGGAGTTAATCCGCAGGGCCCAGGAGTTCGACCAAGAGGCCCTGGGTTGGCTGTACGAGCTCTTCTATCCCAAGCTGTACAACTACGCTTATCTCCAGCTAGGGAACGTTCAGCAGGCTGAGGACCTGGCCTCGGAGACGCTCCTGCGGGTGCTGGAGTCCCTCAAGGGCTACCGCTTCCGAGGGGTGCCGCTGGCCGCCTGGGTGTTTCGTATCGCCCGCAATTGTCTCATCGACCTCAGCCGTCGTCGCCAGCGGCGGCCGCAGGTGGGCTTGTACGAGGGAATACCTGATGATACGCAGGATAGCCCTCAGACCGCCGCCGAGCGATCCGTCGCTCAGGATGAGCTCCGCCTGGCCCTGACGAGGCTCACCGAGGAGCAGCGCCAGGTGATCATCCTGAAATTCATTGAGGGCATGGACAACGCCAGCGTGGCCCGCGTTTTGGGTCGAAGCCAGGGAGCAGTGAAGTCGCTTCAGCATCGCGCCCTGGTCTCACTGAGGAAGATTATTTCATCGGAGGAGGTAGAATAGGGTGGGACGAGACTTTCAGACCATCCTGAATGAGTGCCTGCAAGAGCTGGAGACAGGCCAGCCGCTGGAAGCTATCCTGGCCCGCTATCCAGAGGAGGCCGATGAGCTACGTCCCCTCCTTCTGACGGCCCAGAACCTGAAGGCGGTGCCCATCGCTCGCCCGCGCTCGCACGTCCAGCAGGCGGGCTGGCAGCGCTTCTTGGGCGAGGCCATCGCCCTGCGGCGGGCTCGCGAGCGGCGGCCGGTCTTCAGTCTCTGGCGGCCGCTCTTGCGGCCGGTGGCTGTCGCCGCTTCGCTTGTGCTCACGCTGTTCTTCCTGGGTGGCGGCGCTACCGTCTATGCTGCCTCGAACAGCCTGCCGGATAGTCCCCTCTATCCCCTCAAGCTGGCCACCGAGGAGGCACGCCTCTGGATCGTCTTCGACGAGGACGATCGGGCGGGCATCCTTCTCGACCAGTCGGAAACCCGCATGACCGAGATTCGCAAGCTGGTGCAGCAAGGCAAGCCGGTCGAGGGTAACGTCCTTTCCGCCATGCGAGGGCGGATGACGCGAGCAACGGACATTATCAACAAGCCTGGCAGGGAGGCCGAGGACAAGCTGCTGATCCGGGCCAACGAGCTCTCGGCTAGCCAGGAGGAGATACTCATCGCCATCGGCGGGAACGTGGCGACGGGCGACAGAGACGAGTACGGCAAGGTTCTGGTGGTAGTGCACGAGGTGCGCATCGAGCTGCAAGGCCTATCCGAGCCAGCAGTTCGGCTGGACCCACAGGCGCTGGCGCAAGGCATTAGCAGCTTCACCGGCCTGGTGGAGCAGCGCGAGGATGACTCCTGGACCATCGGCGGCACCAAGATACTGGTGGACGAAGCAACGATCGTGGAGGGCGATACGGGCGAGGTCATCGGACAGGTCGCTCAGCTTACCATCATCAGCGGGCCGGGTGGCCCCCAAGCGATCGGCATTTCTCTTCGCGGCAGCGAGGACCTGGCCAAGACGGCCACTATCAGCGGCGTCATCGACAAGGTCGATGGAAACAAGATCCAGCTGGGCGGCCGCACCTTCAAGCTTGACGCTTCTACCGTCATCGATGCGGGGAGCTTCGTGATGGAGCCCGGCGTGCACGCCCGCGTGGAGAGCGAGTGCGCCGAGGAAGCGCTGGTGGAGGGCGTGTGCCGGGAGAGCGAGCTGGTGGCCAAGCGGATCGTCCTTCTCGCCTCGGAGGGGCTGCCTGAGACCGTGACGGTGGAAGGCGTCTTCCAGGGGCAGGATGACGGAAGCTGGATCATCGCTGGCATCCCCATCGAGTTCGCCCCCGAGAGCCCAGCCCTGGTCACACCACCGCCAGGCACACTGGTAAAGGTGACCGGCAGCCAAGAGGGCCAGGCCATCGTCGTGGCCACGGCGGAATCGATCCGCCCGCCGGAGGAGTTGGGCCTTGTCAAGCTAGAGGGCGTGGTGGATCAGGCGGACGACAATCAGTGGCAGATAGGGCCAGCGCCCTTCCGCACTACTGCCGTCACCAGGATGGGCGGGGAGCTCATTCCGGGGGCCAGGGCGGTAGTCTGGGGCCTGCCCAACGAGGACGGCTCCCTCGATGCCATCTTCGTCGATGTTCTCGACACCCGCTCGCTAATTGCCCCTTAAGCGCCCCAGTTCATTCCCCCGGATCCCTGACTCGCCGCTGTCTGTTCCAGACCGTAGGGGCGGTTCGCGAACCGCCCCTACACCGATTGATGGCCGACACTCCATGCCCTACAATAGGGCGATGGGTGCCCCCGTCGTCTAGAGGCCTAGGACGCGGCCCTTTCAAGGCCGAAATCAGGGGTTCGAATCCCCTCGGGGGCACCAGTGCTTCTCTCTCACTCCACAATGGGCTTGCCCTTTGTACAGAATCCAGCCTTGCCACCCTCTATCCCTTGTGGCGACTGTGCCCATCGGCTATAATCGCCGCGCATTTCCCTTGCACTGTCTGAAGGAGGTAGCATGCCATGACCCCCCTAGAGTTTCAGGACATCCTCTATGAGAAGCACCATCGCGTTCAGGGCGCCGCCTGGATCACTATCAACCGACCCAAGGCGATGAATTCCTTCACCGGCCAGACGCTCCTGGAGATAAAGCAAGCGGTGGAGGATGCCAACGCCGACGATAGCGTGGGCGTCCTCGTCATCACCGGAGCGGGTGACCGTGCCTTCTGCGCCGGCGGCGATCTCAAGTGGTTGGCCGAGGTGCAACGGGACCCGGCCTGGGAAGAGAAGATGCCAGACCCCCACGCGGGCATCGAGGACTGCCTCAAGCCGATCATCGCCCGAGTGAACGGGTACACTATCGGCGGCGGCAATCACCTGGCCTACTTCTGCGACTTCACCGTCGCCTCGGAGAACGCCACCTTCCAGCAGGTGGGCCCGCGGGTGGGCAGCCCCGCCGCCGGCCATTACGTTGCCTACCTGACCTGGGTGGTCGGAGCCAAGAAGGCCAAGGAGATCTGGATGCTCTGCCGTCGCTACAGCGCTCAGGAGGCTCTCCAGATGGGCCTGGCGAACGTGGTGGTGCCTCTAGACAAGCTGGACGAGGAAGTGGACAAGTGGTGCCAGGAGCTGATGGCCAAGAGCCCGAGTTGCCTGAAGATCCTCAAGGCCTCGTTCCGCACCCTCTATGAGCCTTTGCGCCACGCCTCCCGCCGCAAGTGGGTAGCCGACTTCGCCCCCGACTTCTTCCGTAGCGGCGAGGCCGACGAGGGCAAGAACGCCTTCGCCGAGAGGCGGGAGCCCGACTTCTCCAAGTACCCCCGCACTGCCGGCATTTACGCCCCCAGAGAGGGCTAGCTCAGGTCCTCAGGACGAACGGCCAGCCATCGTGCGCACAGCAGCAGCCGCTGGGCGTCACTGAGCGATGGGCTGAGTGGTCCTCAGGTCCTGGAAGCGCTCGGGCTCTGCCAGCAGGCCAGCCAGAAACGGGGGCAGGGCGAAGCTGGCGAGATGCATCTGGGGACTGTAGTAGCGGCAGGAGATGCCCCTCGCCTCCAGCCTCTGGCGAACGGTGGCCTCATCGAGGGCGAGGGGGTCGTTGCCCGCAGAGGCCAGGGTGAAGCTCCACAGCACGCCGGGATAGGAGGGCACAGGAGCAAGATAGACGCGCACTAGGGGGAAGACGGCCTTCAGGTTGGCGTAGATTCTCAACAACTCGTCCGTGAGGAGGAGGGCAGAACCGCTCTGGGTTACCATCAGCCCATCCTCCTTCAGTATGCGGCGGACGGCCTGGTAGAACTCGGCGGTGAACAAGCGCAGGCTGGGACCGGAGGGGATGGGATCGGTCAGATCGACGATGACAGCGTCGAAGGGCTCCTGGGCTTTCTCCACGAATTCATAACCATCGGCGAACAGCAGGTCAAGGCGAGGATCATCGAACGCTCCGCTCGACACCTGGGGGAGATGGCGGCGGCAGGTCTCAACTACTGCTCGATCCAGTTCCACCTGGACTACTTCTCTCGGGGAGTGCTCCAGGACACGGCGCAGGCCGCCGCCGTCGCCACCGCCTATGATGAGCACTCGCTCCGGCCGAGTCAGGGAGATGAGGGTAGGGTGCACCATCATCTCGTGATAGATGAACTCGTCCTTCTCTGTGGTCTGAAGGATGTTATCGAGGATCAGGGCCCTGCCGAAGGGGACAGTGTCTAGCACACAGATGCTTTGATAGTCTGAGCGGCCTTCGTATAACACGCGCCGCACCTGGATGCGCTGCTCCAGGCCGACGCGTTCTCGCTCGCCGAACCACTGTTCGCCGCTACTCGATGCAAGAGGCAATGCCCCGCACCACCTCCATGACCTGGACCCGCTCAGCCTCAAAGTGGTCCCGAAAGACGGGGATGGCTACTCGCGGGTCAGCGTCGTCGCCGCAGATAAAGACATCGACCGCCGCATAGCTATACTCGGGCCAGGTGTGGATGGTGATGTGAGACTCCGCTAAGACGGCTACACCGGTGACACCCTCCGGATTGTAATGATGGACTTGGATGTCTTTTAACGTTGCGGCGCACGCTGCCGCCGCATCGCGCAGAGCCCCTTCCACCGTCGCGGCGGAGTTGAAGTTCTTACCGCCCCACAGCTCCAAGATGAGGTGCCTTCCTAAGCCCTTCAACGGATTCTCACCTCCCCCCTTTGAACCGGCCCGCGTCTGTCAGCACAAACACCACCCCGGGCGAAGCCGCTTCCGCGACCTCATTCCTGGAAAGTGGTGCTTAAGGCCTCTGTACCAGGCCCAACCGAAACAAGCGACTTCATACAATACCACACAACTCAAGAAGATTCCATAATGGAGGAGGATTTTCTGATCCGCCGCATCGATCGAGGCCGAAGGCCGAGGCGATCTGCCGCCTGGCTTGATGGTAGAGAGCCCTTCTGATAGACTGCCACAGCGAAGGGAGAGTGTGCCAAATGGAACTAGTTTGGACGGTACCAGTCATAGGTGGGCTCGCAATACTCTTCGCCCTGTGGCTGGCCTCTGACGTCCTGCGACGAGACCCGGGCTCGCAGGCGATGCAGGACATCGCCAGCACGATCTTCGAGGGGGCGATGGCCTTCCTCCGTCGCCAGTATCAGACCATCGCCGTGCTCGCGCTGGTCACCGCCGTGGTCGTCGGAGCTATCGTCGGCTACTTCGATGAGAGCCTGAAGATCGGCGTCCTCACCGGCATAGCCTTCCTCGTGGGCGCCGTCTGTTCCGCCATCTCCGGCTTCATCGGAATGTACGTGGCTGTGCGCTCCAACAGCCGGTGTGCATCCGCCGCCACCCGCAGCCTGCGCGAGGCCATCACCGTCTCCCTGCGAGGGGGCGCAGTCTCCGGCTTCCTGGTCGTCTCCCTGAGCCTCCTGGGAGTGGCAGCCATCTTCGGCATCTACAGTCGTCTGCTGGGCAACCCCATCGAAGAAGTGCCCTTCCTCATCGTCGGGTTTGGCTTCGGGGCCAGCTTCGTGGCCCTGTTCGCCCAGCTCGGCGGCGGCATCTACACCAAGGCCGCCGATGTGGGGGCTGATCTCGTAGGCAAGGTCGAAGCGGGCATCCCCGAGGATGACCCCCGCAACGCGGCGGTGATCGCTGACCTGGTGGGCGACAACGTGGGCGACTGCGCCGGCCGTGGCGCCGACCTCTTCGAGTCCACGGCCGCCGAGAACATCGGGGCGATGATCCTGGGGGTGGCCATCTGGAGGGTCACCGACGACGCGGCCTGGATCCTCTTCCCCCTGGTGATCCGTGCCTTTGGCTTGATCGCCACCTCTGTCGGTCTCATTAGCGTTCCCTTCTTCTCACGCGAGAACCAAGACCCGATGACCCCCCTCAACTATGGCTACTACGTCATCACCGGCCTGTCGGTGGCGTTCATGGCTCTTGTCACCAAACTCATGATGGGCGACAACTGGCACTGGTTCTTCCTCGCCGGCGTTGTCGGCATCGCTACCAGCGTGGTCTTCGTCTACATCACCCAGTACTACACGTCGGGTCGCTGGCGACCGGTGAAAGAGATCGCCGAGGCGTCCCGCACGGGCCCGGCCACCAATATCATCACGGGCACAGCGGTAGGCTTGGAGACCACCTGCGCCACCGCCCTGGCTATCGGCGGCGCCCTGGTGATCTCCTTCATCCTGGGCAGCCAGTCGGACCTGCCCAACGGGGGAGTCTTCGGCACAGCGGTGGCCACCATGGGCATGCTGATGTCCGCCGCCTACATCCTGTCCATGGACACCTTCGGCCCCATCACCGACAACGCCAGTGGGATCATCGAGATGTCGGGAGCCCCGGCCAGCGCTCGCCGCATCACTGACTCCCTGGACGCCGTGGGCAACACCACCAAGGCGCTGACCAAGGGCTACGCCATGGCTTCCGCCGGACTGGCCGCGTTCCTCCTTTTCAGCGCCTTCCTGGACAAGGTGAAGGAGGAGACGGGAGAAGAGGTAATAGTCAGGATGAACGATGTCGGCGAGTTCGTGGCCGCCCTCCTGGGGGTGATGCTGGTCTTCCTGTTCAGCTCGCTGGCCATCCGCGCCGTCGGAGGGGCGGCGGCCAAGATCATCGAAGAGGTGCGGCGGCAGTTCCGTGAGGACCCTGGAATCATGGAGGGGACATCCCGCCCCGACTACAGCCGCGCCGTCGACATCACCACTCGCGCCGCCCTGCGGGGCATGATAGCCCCCGGGCTGCTGGCGGTGGGAACGCCCATCGCGGTGGGCGTCTTCTTCCGCCTCCTCTTCGAAGCGGGGTGGCTGGATGACACCGGCCCCGAGGCGGTGGCCGCCCTACTGATGGTGGGAACCATCGGCGGCCTGATCCTGGCCACCTTCTTCAACAACGTGGGCGGCGCCTGGGACAACGCCAAGAAGTACATTGAGGCGGGCCTTCTGAAGGTTCCCTCAAGTAACCCCGGCGAAGAAGACGTGGTGCTGGGCAAAGGGTCGGATGCTCACAAGGCGGCGGTGGTGGGCGATACAGTGGGTGACCCGTTCAAGGACACGGCGGGGCCCTCCTTGCACGTGCTGGTGAAGCTTCTGAGCACCGTGACCCTGGTGCTGGCGCCGCTGTTTATCTCCTAGCGGCCTAGTCCGGGTCGATACCCATATACATCCGCGGGTCCTTGATGAAGGGGTTTTGCTCCTTTTCCTGGCCGATGGTGGTGGTGGGGCCGTGGCCAGGCAGCACCAGCGTATCGTCTGGCAGGATGAAGAGCTTATCGCGGATGCTCCTGAAGAGCTGGTGGCCGTCGCCGCCGGGCAGGTCGAAGCGGCCGATGCTTAGCTGGAAGAGAACGTCGCCGCTGAACAGCACGCCCTCGCCGTGGAGGCAGATGTGTCCGGGGCTGTGACCCGGGCAGAAGAGCACCTGGAACTTTAGCTTTCCCACACCTATCTCCTGGCCCTCCTCCAGCCACATCTCCGGCTCGTTCATCCGTGGCATGGAGCGGCCCAGCCACATCATGGCCGCCTGGCTCTGGTAGGCGGTGTATTCATAGGCGCTGGGATGCATGGCTACCGGCGCGTTGGTGGCCTGGCGTACGGCGTCCACGGCGCCAATGTGGTCGATGTGCTCGTGGGTGAGAACGATGAGCTTGGCGGTCAGCTCTTTCTCTTCCAGGGCAGCTAAGATCTTGGCGTCGTCGTCGCCGGGGTCGACGATCATCGCCTCTTTGGTCACCTCGCAGCCGGCGATAAAACAGTTGCCTTGGAGCAAGCCGGTGGGAAAGCCCTCCAGTATCATCGACATCGCTCAGCCATATTGTTGGTACGAGACAATGCTAGATCTTCTCGAAACGCTCAACGTCCACAACGAAGACGGTGGCACCGCCCGCTCTCACCTGGAGGGGCTGGTCAGGCGGCAGGCTGCCCGGAAAGGGCAGGGCCTGGACGGGGATATACTCTTCGCGGGGCCGGCATTCAGCCCTGACCATGGCCAGCACCGTGTCGACGGCGTCAGCTTCTACTCCCGACAGTAGAGTGACGTTGCCTCGGCGCAGAAAACCGCCGGTGCTGCTGATCTTGGTGACCGGATGGCCGGCCTGCGTCATCTTCGCCAGCAGGCGATCGGCATCCTCGGCGGCGGCGATGATGATCACCAGCTTCTGGACAGAGGAAGCCAAAGGGTTACCTCCTCGGCCGTCAGAGCCCTTCGGCCTGTCGCTCCTGCCTGGCCCGCCAGTGCTCCCGAGCCTTATAGACAACCAACTGCCGCATGATGCTGCCCGGCTGAGGCGCGACGAGCAAGGCCACGACGGCACCTAGGACCAGCCCCAGCATAAACCCCAGAAGGAAGCGCATATTTCTCACCCCCGTTGCCCGCGAGTTTTGCTTCTGTCAATGCTACCACGTGGGCCGTGCCTGATGATAGACAGGCTTTACTTTGCCCCCCGAAGCTGGTAACTTCAACGCAGATTTCTTGTTCGCCTTCAATCGATCCGAAAGCCTATGTCCACCAAAGCCACCGTAGAGAAACTCGTATCCCTGTGCAAGCGCCGCGGCCTGGTGTTCCAGAGCAGCGAGATATACGGGGGCATCGCCGGCTTCTGGGACTACGGCCCGCTGGGCGTGGAGCTGAAGAATAACATCAAGCAGGCCTGGTGGAAGGCCGTCGTGCAGGAGCGCGACGACGTGGTGGGCCAGGACGCCGCCATCGTCATGAACCCCACGGTCTGGAAGGCCAGCGGCCACCTGGACACCTTCGCCGACCCGATGGTCGACTGCAAGGAGTGCAAGAAGCGCTTTCGGGCCGACGAGCTGGTGGGAGCAGCGCCGGCAGGCACCCACGGCCACGAGGCGGACGCCAAGGTCACCAGCTGCCCCGAGTGCGGCGGCGAGCTCACCGAGCCCCGTATGTTCAACCTGATGTTCAAGACATACGTCGGGCCGGTGGAGGACGACGCCTCGACCGCCTATCTGCGGCCGGAGACGGCCCAGGGCATCTTCGTCAACTTCGCCAATATAGTAACCACCACTCGAAAGAAGCTGCCGCTGGGCATCGCCCAGATCGGCAAGGCCTTCCGGAACGAGATCACGCCGGGCAACTTCATCTTCCGCGACCGCGAGTTCGAGCAGATGGAGATCGAGTACTTCGTCAAGCCGGGCACGGACGAGGAGTGGCATAAGCACTGGGTGGAGGAGCGCTACAACTGGTACCTTGGCCTGGGGATGCGGAAGGAGAACGTGCGGGTGCGGCGGCTAGAGCCTGAAGAGCAGGCCCACTACGCCAAGGACACCTATGAGGTCGAGTATCTGTTCCCTATGGGCTGGTCGGAGCTGGAGGGCATCGCCAATCGCACCGACTTCGACCTGCGCCGCCACGCCGAGTTCAGCGGGCGCGAGCTGGACTACTTCGACGAGGAGAGCGGCGAGCACATCGTGCCGTACGTGATCGAGCCGTCGGCGGGGGTGGACCGGCTGTTCATGGCCTTCCTGATGGACGCGTACGACGAGGAGGAGGTGCGGAACGAGACGCGGGTGATCCTGCGGCTGCACAAGGACCTGGCGCCGATCAAGGTGGCGGTGCTGCCGCTGAGCCGCAACGAGAAGCTTGTGCCGACGGCCAGGGAGGTGTGGGCTATGGTGCGGAAGCACTGGATGAGCCAGTACGACGA
>JAIVWR010000029.1:0-10505 GCA_048636435.1 Acidobacteriota bacterium
CGACAGGCCCCTCGGCTGGTTCCTCGGCCGTCTCTTTCTCCTTGGGCGGCGGCCCCTCTCGACGGCTGGCTTGCCGGCCGGCCGGCGCGCTGGATGGCGGCATGAGGACGGTGCGCCAGTTTATGGGCTCTGGGCCGTGGGTGAAGTAGTACATGGCGACGCCGACGATATTGCTCATGGCCCAGTACACGCCCAGGCCGCTGGGAACCTGCAGGGTAAAGAAGGCGAACATGAGGGGCATCATCCACAGCATCATCTGGTTGGTCGATTGAGTGCGGGGGTCGGTGGTGGTCGGGGTGGCCAGCCGCTGCTGAACGTAGGTCGAGGCGAACACTATGAAGGCCAGGATCAGGCTCGTATCCGGCTGGCCCAGGTCCATCCACAGGAAGTTGTTCTCCAGGGGCACCGCCTGCTCGATGTAACCCCAGGAGTAAAGCCGCTGCGATAGGCCTATAACGCTCTCGGGCGTTCCCCCCACTATGATCCTCAGGGCGTGGTAGAGGGCAATCCAGATGGGGAACTGAACAAGCATCGGCAGGATGCAGCCCAACGGATTCACTCCCGCCTCGCGGTAGAGCTTCATCGTCTCTTCCTGGCGGCGCTTGGGGTCCTTGTACTTCTTCTGGAGCTCCTGCATCTTGGGCTGAAGGGTTGACAGGGACCGCGACGAGCGGATCTGGCGCAAGGTGAGGGGCATGGTGAGCAGGCGCATCAAGATGGTGAAGACGATGATGGCCACCCCGAAGTTGCCCAGGAAGACGTTGCTGAGGATGACCAGGGCGTTGGTTATGGGGTTGACGAAAACGAGATCCCAGAGAAACATGCCCTAGCAACCTCAATCGGTTAGAATCATCAGCTTGGCTCTGCCGTCCTTGCTCACTGTGAACAGGTCGCCGCCCTGAGCGCTGATGTAGGCCATAGCTCCCTGGGCCAAGGGGTCGGACAGGACAGTCTTGGCTAGCTCGATGGGCAGGGGCCACACGAGCTGGCCATTCTGGGGGTCAAGCCCGTGCAGCTCGCCCTTGCGGTTAACGATCAGCAGCACGTCGTCGAGGAGCACCGGCGCCGCCCGCACGGGAGCCCCTGTATCCTGCTCCCACTTGGGGCTGCCGTCGTTCACATCCAGGGCGTAGACCTTGCCGTCCAGGGAGCCGGCGTAGACGGTGTCCCCCAGCACCAGCGGCCGCGTCCAGAACCAGTTATCGGCCTTGAAGTGCCACTTCTCTTCGCCGCTGGCGGCATCCAGGGCGCGGATCCTGCTGTCCAACCCCCCCACCAGGAGGGTCCCGTCGGCCAGGACGGGCGTGGACGCGAGACCACCCTCGGCCTTGAAGTGCCACTTCTCTTCGCCGCTAGCAGCATCCAGGGCGTAGACCTTCTTGTCCATGGACGCCACGTAGACGACGCCATCCGCCACCAGCGGGGTCGCCCAGATGCTATCGTCGCTCTTGAAGCGCCAGCGTTCCTGGCCGCTGGCAGCATCCAGGGCGTAGAGGCGGCCATCGTCCGAGCCCACGTACACCACGCCGTCCTGAACGACGGCGCTGCCGATGATGGGGCCGCCGGTCTCTATCTGCCAGCGAATGTCGCCGCTGGCCAGGTCCAGGGCATACAGCCAGCCGTCGTAGTCGCCGAAGTAGACGGCGCCATCAGCCACCACTGGCGTGCTGTAGATGGCCTCCGGATCGATCTTGCTGCCGTCAGGGTGCTTCCGGTCCTTGGGGGGGAAGCGCCAGATCACCCTGCCGCTCGAATCCTCGATCTCGACGGCGGCCAGCTCTCCGCGGCCAATGCTGGCCACCAGTCGGTCGTCTGCCAGCGTCGGCCCTGCCCAGCCCTCGGGCCGGGCGATACCGGCGCACGCTGTGGCAAGAAAGAGGGTCGACAGCACCAGCAGGAGGAGGAAAGACGACCCTAAGAGCTTTTCACTTCGAACTGTATTCCTCCTGGCAGAGGCGATGTTCGGAAGCTCGCCCTGGTTGGCCTGATGGATGGGCTAAGGGACAGGGTCATAGCCGCCGGCGCTGAAAGGATGGCAGCGGAGCAGGCGTCGCAGCGCGAGCCAGCCCCCCTTTGCCACACCGTAGCGCTCGACGGCCTCGTGGCCATACCGGGAGCAGGTAGGGAGGTGGCGACAGGAAGGCGGCATCGTCGAGGAGATGTGCCGCTGGTAGAAACGGATGGCTGTCAGAACTGCTCTCTTCACCGTTCCTCCCTCGCCCGCTGCCCGACAGGGTCAGCCCCGTCCAAAAGGCGAGCGCGTGATAGCAGGTTGGCTATCGCCTCTCGTAATTCGTGATAGCTTGCCCTGGCAGCCGGAGGTCGTGCCAAAAGGATCAGGTCCCATCCCGGCTGGACGGTTAGAGGGCGCAACCCCTCTCTCAGTCGCCGCTTGAGCCGATTTCGCACTACTGCCTTGCCCACACGCTTGCTAACAACGAATCCGCAGCGGTGGTGAGGCAAGTCGTTAGGCAAGGCGCGCAACACCAGGAACTGGGTGGCCCAGGCGCGACCCTTTCGATACACGCTAACAAAGTCCTTGCGTGCCTTCAGCCGTTCCCTCTTCTTCATCTGGCGACAGCCTATCGCGGCAGGCCGCAGCTAGACAGCGAGACGCGAACGCCCCCTAAGCCGTCGGCGTCTGATTACGTGACGACCGCCGCGCGTACTCATACGAGCACGGAAGCCGTGCTTCCGCTTTCGAGGGATTCGTTTCGGCTGGTAGGTTCGCTTGGGCACAACCCTCTCCGCTACCTTAGGCTGCCGACATTATACTTCAGGGCTCGCGACGGGGTCAATTGAACCTGCCTGGCGGTAGGCGCGTTCGTCTACGGGCCTGGGCTGGCCAGGAGGGTGGGCTGGGCGGTGCCACCATAGAGAAAGCGGTACATGGCGTAGTTCTCCAGCACCACCTTCACGAAGGTGCGGGTCTCGGTAATGTCCATGAGCTCGACGAACAGGTCCATGTCCGCGGTGGGAAGGCTTTGCTGCCAGCGGTCGGCGTTGCCCGGGCCGCTGTTGTAGGCGGCCAGGGCGAGGAAGAGGTTGCCGTCGAAGAGATCGAGTTGGTCACCCAGGTAGTGGGCACCGAAGGGGATGCTCACCAGCGGCCGCAGCAGGTCCGAGGCGGAGAAGTCTTCGATGCTCAGTTTCTGGGCGATCTCTGAGCCGGTGAGGGGCATGACCTGGGTGAGACCGAGAGCGCCAGCGGGCGATCCGGCCGTAGGGTCGAAGAAGCTCTCCTGGCGGATCATGGCCAGGAGGAGGAGGGGCGACAGGCCGTTCTCAGCGGCGGCGGCATCGATCAGCGGCGCGTAGTCCAGCGGGTAGGCCAGCTCCAGAAGGGCCCGCGGGGCCTGCTCCAGGGGGGTGTCGGCGCTCTCCAGCAACTCGGTGGCGGCACGGGCTGCCAGATGGGTGAGGCCGAGGTCGTGCAGGGCGCGCGCCAGGTGGTAGAGGCCCCAGGGCTGCGAACGGCTCTGGTCGATAAGCCAGAGAAACTCGTTGGTCGTCTTTCGGGTCAGGCCCAGCTGGTGAAGCTCCAGTCCGCGCTGCCAGGCTGGCAGGTCGAGGGGCGACGGGTCAGCCGCCAGGGTCTCCGGCCCCCAGAGGGAGGTTAGCCATCCTTCGGCTGCATCCCAATCAGGGGCGGCCGTCGCTCCTATGGTCTCGTCGGGCCCGGCCGGGAGGGCGACGGCGGCCTGATCCGTAAGCCAGGCTTCGGATCGCAGGCCATAGAAGCTAGCGGAGGCGGCCTCCAGCGCCTGCTGGAAGTGGGCGGATGCTCCCTCCGTGTCAGCGAAGAACACCAGGTCTGTCTGTCCCAGCCAGAGATGGGCCTGAGCGCGGCGCTCGGGGCTGCTGAAAGCGTCGAGCATCTCCTGCCAGGCGGCACTGGCCGCCGTCGGGTCGCCGGCGTGGTAGAGGAGCAGGCCGCTGAGGAAGGCTGCCCTGGCCGCCCAGGGGGAGTCAGGGTAGGCTTGCCAGAACTCTCGGTGGGCTGCGGCGGCTTCAAGCGACCTGCCCAGCTCCTCAAGAAGGAGGGCGCGGGCCCAGGCCGCATCCTCGGCCACATCTCCGCCAGAGTCGAGCTGGAGGGAGGCCTCGTAGTCGGCCAGGGCCTCTTGCGGCTCGTCCTGTCGCTCGCGCATGGCCCCTCGATAGTAGTGGGCGACCGCCGCTTGGGACGCGGGCGGGTTGCCTGCCAGGAAGGAATCGAAGACAGCCAGGGCTTCATCGTAGGCCCGCTGGCGGTAGTGGACGATTCCTTGAGTCAGGAGGCCCAGCGGCACGTCCGCCGCCAGGAGCGAGTCAAGGGCGTTCGGCGCCTGGGGCGACCCAGGGTGCTGCGCTACGGTGTCCAGCAGCGCTTGCTGCCAGCGCTCGCCGTCACCCAGGCGGCGGGAGACGCTGGCGATACGAGACAGGGCCAGGGCCTTGTAGGTGTCGGACGGGCTCTCCTGGAGGAGCCTGTCGTACCACTGGATGGCCTGTTCGTCGTCGCCCGTCTCTCGATAGACGTCGGCCAGCCTCAGAAAGACCGTGGGCGCCAGCGAGGGCGGTACGTCGAGGGCCAGGGCCTTCTCCAGTTCCTCGGCGGCCTTGTCGTAGCGGCCCTCCTGGACGAGAAGCTGGGCCAGCTCCAGGCGGGCGTAGACGGCCGCCGGCCCCTCGTCCTCGGCGTAATCTTCCAGGGACTGGCGTGCCTTGTCCCCCTCGCCCAGGGTGGCGTAGGCCTGGCCTAGCAAGAAGCGGGCGCGCAGGCTCTCCTCCTGCGAGGGTTTGGCATCAACATAGGCCTTGAGTTCGGTGACGGCATCGGCGTATCGCTCGATGGTGATGTAGGTCAGAGCCAGTTCGTAGCGGGCCTGCTGCGGGGCCTGGCCGTCGGCCTGGCGGATCACTCTCCGATAGGCGGCCACGGCCTCCTCATACTGGCCGTTGCGCTCGTACTCGCGGGCTGCCGCCAGCTCGGCCGTCGTCTCGCTGGACGCGGCAGAGGTAGCAGTGGCCTCCGGTGGGGGCGAGGTTTCGCCGCCGCAGGCCGCGAGCAGGGCCAGTCCCACCGTGGCCAGCACGGCTGCCCCGGCCCTGAAGCGAGTCCTCGTGGTCTTCTGTAGCATGACGTTCATCTGCTGGCCCGTCTTCGTCGTTGACAGTGCTCGAAGCGAAATGTTACGCTACCCTGGACTGCTCAGGCAAGGCGGCGGAGGCGGTTATGAATGTGATCCGTTGTACGGTGGTGGATGGCCGGGGCGCCGTCAGCTTCATCATCCACGCTGATGCCCTATCGGCCCTGACTGCTGCTTGCTCGGCCAGCCCTTCTAGCCTGGGGGAACTGCTAGAGGGAGCTGAGCGGTACTATCACGATCTTGGAGAGCAGGTGCTCAACGGCCTGGCCATCTTTGAAGAGCATAACGCCAAAGGCAACTACCAGGCCATCCACCGAGCCCTGAAGTTCTGTGCTCCCCATGAGCAGCCTGTGTTCCGAGTCGTCGACGACCTCACCCGCGAAGCCAGCTTGCGGCCGGTGAAGGCGGGCGCTGTCGTCTTCAACCTGCGGGCCAAGCGCATCATCCAAATTGTCAACACTTATCAGGAGATACGGCGCACGGGCCACGCTCGCGTGTTCGATGGCAGCGGCCTCACCGATTCCGTCTACAGCTACCGCCTGCCGAAGGATTGGGCCCTGGTCCCCTGAGCGGCGCCGTCTGGTCTTATAGAAACCTTTTCTGCGTGAGCGCGTTTTAGATTAGCGAAGTGGCTATGCAGCTCCAAAGTGTGTCTTCACATCCCTGGCAGGCGCGTCCGCTCTGGGCGGAGATCGACCTGGACGCTCTGGCTCATAACATTCGTCTTCTCAAGAGCCAGGCGGACGGAGCTGCCCTTATGGCCGTGGTCAAGGCTAACGCCTACGGCCACGGTGCCGTGGCAGTGGCACGAGCAGCCTTGGCCGCCGGTGCCGATCGGCTGGGTGTCATCTGCGTCGACGAAGGGGAGCAGCTTCGCCGGGCTGGCATCACCGCGCCCATCCTGGTGATGGGCCACACACCGGCGGGGGAGGCCCAGCGTCTGGCCGACCTTTCCCTAACCCCGGCCGTTGTCTCTGACCAGACAGCTCTCGCCCTCGCCCGCGTGGCCGGCGAGCGAGGGATCGAGATGCCCGTCCACCTGAAGGTGGACACCGGCCTCAACCGCTACGGCCTTCCCCGCAGCGAGGCCCCTAACCTGGGTCGCTGGCTGCACGACTTGGCAGGTATTCAGGTGGAGGGCGTGTTCACCCACTTCGCCTCGGCCGACGAGGGGGACAAGAGCTACACGGTGGAGCAGCACAGGCTCTTTCTGGCGGTAGCCGAGCAACTGAACTGGGTGCCTATTCGTCACGTGTCCAACACAGCCGCCCTTCTGGACATGCCCGACATGAGTTTGGAGATGGTGCGCCCGGGCCTGGGTATCTACGGCTGCTATCCCTCGACCCACGTGAAACGAAGCCTACCCCTCAGGCCCGTGCTGTCCCTTAAGGGTCGCGTGGTCCGTCTGACCCCCATCGCGCCGGGTGAGCCTGTGAGCTACGGTCGTACGTGGAGGGCATCTCGTCCCAGCCTCATCGGCCTGGTGATGTGCGGCTACGCCGATGGCCTGCCCCGCGCCCTCTCCAATCGCGGTAGTGTGCTCGTCCGCGGGCGGCGGGCGCCGATCGTGGGGCGGGTGTGCATGGACATGTGCATGGTGGACGTCAGCGACATCCCCGATGTGGCCGTGGACGACGAAGTGGTGATCATCGGCCGCCAGGGGGAGCAGGAGATATCGGCTGACGAGGTGGCCGAGCTGTGCGGCACTATTAGCTACGAGATACTGTGCGGCATCTCCGCCCGCGTGCCCCGCCTCTATCTACGGCAGGGACGGGTCGTCTCCAAGCAGACGCTGGTGATGGAGCTTCAGGAGGGAGTGACGGCGAGCGTGCCCGAGGGGGTGCTGGCCGAGGAGCCCTCACCGGGCGGTGCTTGAGCGGATTGACAGAGGGTTTGAGCTAATCTAACTTCTCCTTGTGAGTGAGCATTTCGGTTCTGACGAAGAAGGCCATCCCGCCGAGGGGATGGAAGCGGCGGAGGGCAGGGCACAGCGGAACCCCCTGCTCATCTTCGGTGTCGCCATTTTTGCCGCTGCCGCCTTCTACCTGGCTCTCATCGTGGCCACCCAGGCCGACGATATCTTGCTACCCGGTAATGAACTCAACCTGCCCGGTCTCAATAGGCTGCCAGGCATAGATAGCGGCAACCCCGACGCCGCCAGCATCGAGGAGCGGATCAACATCCTGGTGATGGGCCTCGACCGCCGCACAGACGAGCCGAAGGACTTCCCCACTCGCACCGACACCATGTTCGTGGTCAGCATCGATCCCTACAGCAAGACGGCCGGCGTCTTCAGCATCCCCCGCGACCTGTGGGTGGAGATCCCCGACCGCCAGGGTGGCTTCATGAAAGACCGCATCAACGTGGCCTACGAATACGGACCCATCAGGAAGTATCCTGGCGGCGGGCCGGGCTTGGCCGTGGCGACCGTGGAACACAACTTTGACATCGAGATCGATCACTACTTGGTGCTGGACTTTGGAGGCTTCATGGAACTGGTCGATGCCGTTGACGGGATCGATGTGGAGGTGGAGGATTACATCTTTGACCCTTCCTACTGCCTTACGGCCAGCTGCGTTGACCGCGAGATCCTCGTGTTCGAGCCGGGGCTGGAGCACATGGACGGCGAGCGGGCTCTAGCCTACGCGCGCGTTCGCTACGGCTCCGGCGACCTCCAGCGCATCGAGCGGCAGCAGGAGGTGATAAGGGCGGCGGTGGACGCGGCCCTAAACGCCAAACTGCTCATGCCCAACAGGGCCGTCTCTATCTACAACAAGTTCCGCGATGCCGTGAACACGGATGTCAGCGTCTTCAAGGTGCCGGGGCTGGCTCTCCTGGTCAAAGACATCCCGCCGGAGAACATCACCACCATCTCTCTCGCCTCGGCGGTGCAGGACGCAATAATCGGCGGGGCCCAGGTGCTGGTTGCCGATTGGGATGAGGTGGAAGCGCTAAAGCGGCAGATCTTCTTCGATGGCCGCTTGCAGTCCGAAGGGGCCTTTGTAGAGGTACAAAACGGCACCGGCGCTCCCGGCTTGGCCACCAGTGTTGTGAATTACCTGGCCGGCCGCGGTCTGCCGCAGACAGACATCGCTATCAGCGATGCCAACGACGGTCTATATCACGAGGAAACGCTGATCTACGACCTGGCGGGAAAGGAATACACCGCCAAGAAGCTGGCCGAATGGCTGGGCCTGCCTAATAGCCGCATACAGGAGGTGGGGGCAGATGAATTCACCTCTGACCCCACCTCCTCGGCTGATATCGTCGTTGTCCTGGGCGCCGACGCCCAAGTCCCCGAGAGCTAATCCCTCGTGTTGGCTGACGCTGGTGGGTGGTTCGTGATCTACTGCTCGAACCAACTCCCCATCTGCATCAGGGTGCCCATGTCGCCGGTGAAGGTAAACTGGCCGCTCATGAAGGCGGTGGTTGCGTCCAGCTCGCGGCGCATGATCTTCAGCCAGACATCGGAGGGGGTGTTGATGGTGACTGTGGGGCTGGCGTGCTCCCCTTCGCTGGCAGTGCATTTGCCGTCCTTGACTTCGAGGTAGTAGTCGCCGGACTCGTCCCCCGTCACCTTGAACTGGATGACGGCGCTAACGCCCGCTGCCTTGTCGGCCTTAAAGGTCGTGGGCATTCCCAGGAGCCCTTCTTTGCAGGTCTCGGGAAGCTGCTGAGTCATACTGCACCTCCTTTTTGGTGACTGCTAATTTCGCGACGCAGCGTCGTTTAGAATACCACCAAAGACTTCAGTTCGTCCATACCCAGCCGCAAGGAACATGCCTTGAGTTCATCATGAATCTTGAGGCGATGGGTGTTTCTTTCTTCCGCCTTGAAGTCGTTCTGGACGGCCCGCCGAGGCTCAGGCCCAGCCTATTCCTTTTTTTTCTTCTTACTGGGGCGCTTCTTCTTGGCGACCTCTTCAGCCGTGGCTTCCTTCTTCTTGGTACGACGCTTTCGAACCGGCGCCGCCTCCTCGGCGACGACAGCCGTCGCCAGCACAGCGCTGTGCTTCTTCGTGAGGCGGGACTTCCGGCGAGCGACGCTCTTACGGTGGAGTGATCCCTTTTGGGCCGCTTGATCCAAGGCGCTGACGGCTATCCGCACCGCCTCCGCCGAGGCCTGCGGGTCTGCGCTCGCCATCGTTAGCTCGGCACGGCGAACGAGGGTCTTGGCCGTGCCACGGCTTGCTCGGTTGCGCAGGCGTTCCTGCTCCGACTTTCGCCAGGCCTTGGCCGCTGAACGACTACCCAAAGGGATGATTCCTCCTTCGAAGCAAACTGGAGCTATCATAAGCGAGCCCGGTTGGGTTTGTCTAGTGGAGCGTGCCTGAGGAACTGTTGCTATAATGAATGGCCTGTGAGGCAAGGAGGCAATGACGGGTAAGAGCGGCAGCGAAACGATCTTCTTGCGGCCGTGGGGTGGGGTAGCGGGGGCGGCCATTATCGTGGCGGTCGGTTTCTTGGGCAGCCGCCTCCTGGGCGTGGTGCGCACCATGACCATCGCTGACGCCTTTGGCACCAGCCCCGACCTTGACGCCTACTGGGTGGCCTTCCGCCTTCCCGACCTTATCTTTCAGGTGCTCGCGGGTGCCGCCATGGGCAGCGCCTTTATCCCCACCTTCGTCCGCTATATCGCCCAGAAGGATGGGGAGGAGGCCTGGCACCTGGCCAGCTCGGTCCTGAACCTGGTCGCTGCTGTGACCGGCGTCGTGGCCGTAGCGGCGGTGCTCCTGGCCCCCTGGCTCGTGCCCCTAATGGCGCCGGGCCTGGAGGGAGAGCTGCAGGACCGGGCGGTGGAGCTGACCCGCATCATGCTGGTTTCGCCCATCCTGTTTGCCATCCAAGCATGGGCTGCTTCATGAAACGACAGCGCGATTACAATAGCGGGCAAAAGATATAACACGTTTAGCAAAAAGCCTGTTACCTAAACAATTGGACCTGAAACGCAAACAGGGATTTACCATGCCTTTGCACCAATGGCTCAAGGGGAGCTGGGGTACTTATTTCGAGCAGGTGCTGCGAGAAGCCGACCGCAATTTGTTTGACCAGACCGTCATTCGCCAATTGATCAATTATCAGCGCCGTGGTTTTTTGAATTCCCAGCGATTGTTTACACTGGTAATCTTTGAATTATGGCGAAGACACTATGGAATTCAATATAGTTGAAAGGTTCAAAATCAAGAAAGTCTGTTCAGGCATTTAAGGGCCATAATGATTACACTTCGGGAAAAGGGGAGATTATGAGCAGAGTGCTTGTTTTGGGAGCCGGGGGTATGTTAGGGCATAAGTTGTGTCAGTGCCTTTCAGAACATGAGATTATCGGTACCGTCAAAAAAGACGCAGGATTCTATGATAAGTATCACCACATCTT
>JAIVWR010000030.1:0-10419 GCA_048636435.1 Acidobacteriota bacterium
ATCAACCGCATGGAGCGGGAGAACGCCGACTTCCACCAGACCCTGTCTCAGCTCCAAGAGATGTACGGCCAGAAGTGCGTGGCCTTCCAGCTACCGCTGGGCGCCCAGGCCGACTTCAGGGGCGTGGTCGACCTCCTCACGATGAAGGCCTACGTGGGCGAGAAGGGCGAGGCCCAGGAGGTGCCCGAGGAACTCCTGGAGCAGGCGACCAGCCTGCGGGAGAAGCTGGTGGAGGCGGCCGCCGAGACCGACGATGCCCTCATCACCAAGTACCTGGAGGGCGAAGAGCTCAGCGAGGACGAGCTGCGACAGGGCCTGAGGACCGGGGTCTGCCGCGGCTCCCTCATTCCGGTGCTCACCGGCTCTGCCACCAAGAACGTAGCGGTGACCCTGCTTATGGACGCCCTCTGCAGCTACCTGCCCTCGCCGGCGGATATGGCAGTCGCGGTGCAGGACGGTGAGCCCATCCAGGCCGACGCCAAGGGCCCCCTTGCCGCCCTCGTGTTCAAGACCACGGCCGACCCCTACGTCGGTCGCCTCACCTACTTCCGCGTCTATTCCGGCACCCTCAAGGCCGATTCGCAGGCCTGGAACGCCAACAAGGGCAGCGCCGAGCGCATCGGGCCCCTGTATCTCATCCGAGGCAAGAGCCAGGAGCAGGTCAGCCAGGTGGTGACCGGCGACCTCGGCGCCGTGGCAAAGCTGACCTTGACCAGCACCGGCGACACGCTGACCACCCGCGAGAAGCCCATCATCCTGCCGGGCATCTCCTTCCCCGAGCCAGCCTTCAGCGGCGCCGTCCACCCCAAGAGCAAGGCCGACCTGGACAAGATGGGCAGCGCCCTCTCACGCATCGCCGAGGAGGACCCCACCCTGCGGGTCACCCGCAGCAAGGACACCAACGAGACGATCATATCCGGCCTGGGCGATTCCCACGTAGAGGTGGCGGTAGAGAAGATACGCCGCAAGTTCGGCGTGGACCTGGAGATGACCACCCCCAAGGTGCCTTACAAGGAGACCATCACCGCCACTTCCTCAGCCGAGTACACCCACAAGAAGCAGACCGGCGGCCACGGCCAGTACGCCCGCGTAGCCATCGAGCTGGAGCCGTTGCCCCACGGCAGCGGCTTCGAGTTCACGAACCGCACTGTCGGCGGCGTGGTGCCCAGGCAGTACATATCGTCGGTGGAGAAGGGCGTGGTGGAGGCCATGCAGGAGGGCGTGCTCGCCCTCTATCCCTTCACCGACATGAAGGCGACCCTGTTCGACGGCAAGCACCACCCGGTGGACTCCTCAGACATCGCCTTCAAGATCGCCGCCGCCGCTGCCATCAAGAAGGCAGCCCAGGAGGGTCATCCGGTGCTCCTGGAGCCCATAATGAACCTGCAGGTCGCGGTGCCCGAAACCAACACGGGAGACGTTATCAGCGACCTCAACGGCAAGCGGGCCAAGGTGATGGGAATGGCGCCCGAGGGCACCCGCACAGTGATCGAGGCCCAGGCGCCCATGGCCGAGGTACAGCACTATGCCGCCGACCTACGCTCGATGACTCAGGGTCGGGGCAGCTACTCCATGCAGTTCAGCCACTACGAAGAGGTCCCCGCTCACGTCGTCCAGCGCATCGTCGAGCAGGCCGAGAAGGAAAGGCAAAAGGACTAGGAGGAGCGGGGCCGCACCGCCACCACCGCTCGATGGGGCGCCAACTGCAGCAGTTCCTCATCGGAAGCCCCTCGCGGGATGCCGTAGTAGCGTTCCGCCAGACGAGCTGACCGCCGAACGAAGAGCTTCAGGACGTGGACCTTCTCCTGCGGGTCGGCGAGGGGCGTCGCGACGCCTGCCAGGCGTCGCCCGCCCACCTGAAGGGTGACCTCCGGTTGGGCGATGAGGTTGCGATACCATGTGGCGTGTGTCCCTTGCTCAGCGATGAGGTAGAAGGTGCCTGCCTCCTGCTGGTAGTCGAGGGGCACCACCCGCGGGCGGCCTGTGCGCCGGCCGGTCGTGGTGAGAAGGAGCGTGCGCTTTCCGATGAGGCCGCCCAGGCCAAGCCGGTACAGAAGCACCGGCGTCCGCACCAGCATGCGCATGAGCCCCGTGGGCCGGGGCCGGACCGAGGGTGTCTCTTCCATGACTGCACCTCCAGTGCGCGGCGTCAGGCGGTCTGCAAGCCCCGCCTAGCGCCGACTGAGCTCCCGCCAGGGCGTGAACGAGACCAAGCGGATGGAGTCGATTATCCGCCCCTGAGCGGCCAACTCGGCCACCCTTTGCTGGAGGCCAGCCATAGTGGACGGCAGGTCATCGCTCTCGACCTCGTAGACGGCCAGGAACTTCCCCTGCCCCGGGCCGGGGTCGCCAATCAGCTCATAGCGGGTGCAGCTCTTGAAGCCCGGCGTCTCCAGGACGTCCGGCACGTGGGTGTTGTCGTACCACTCGTTGAACTCGTTCTCCCGCGCGGGGTCTGCGCAGTTGGTGAACACGAGAACGGTGGCCTTGGCCATGGCGCTCCTTTCGTTTTTGGTCGATCTCTCCGCGTCAGTAGCTGCAGACCTTTAGGTCTGCCCCCAGGAGCAGGGCTGTCCGCCTTGCGGACTCCGCATAGCGGAGAAGCCCTGCAGCTACGACTGCGATTGCTTGTCGGCGTCCACGATGCGCAGGAAGCGCCGCTTGCCGACCCTCAAGACCATTCCGTCGGTTAGCTCGACGACGTCTGTCGTGGTAACCTTCCCATCTATTTCAACAGCGCCCTGCCCGATGAGTCGTTTGGCCTCGGATCTGCTTGGAACCACGCCCAGACGGGCTAGCAGCCGCGCCAGGTTGGTGCGGCCATCGCTATCCGTCACCTGCCCGAAATGCACCTCGTGCACCTCGGGCTCCTCCGGCATCTCCCGCTCCCGGAACACCCGCGTGAACTCCTCCGCCGCCGCCTGGGCCGCCTCGTCGCTGTGGAACTGGCCCACGATCTCCCGCGCCAGGCGCATCTTCAGCTCCATCGGGTTCACCGAGCGCGTGCGCAGAGCCTCCCCTATCTCCGCCACCTCCTTGTCGGGCACGTCCGTCACCAGCTCGTAGTAGTCCATCATCACGTCATCGGGCAGCGACATCACCTTGCCGTACATCTCCTGAGGCGGGTCCTCCAGGGCTATGTAGTTGCCCAGGCTCTTGCTCATCTTCATCGTGCCGTCGGTGCCCACCAGCAGCGGCACCAGGAAGCACTGCTGCGGCCGCTGGCCCATCATCTCCTGGAGGTCGCGGCCCACCAGCAGGTTGAACTTCTGATCGGTGCCGCCGAACTCCACGTCGGCCTCGATGGCCACCGAGTCGTACGCCTGGAGCAGGGGGTAGAGAAACTCGTGCAGGCCGATCGGCTTGTGAGCGGCGAACCGCTCGGAGTACTCCTGCCGCTGGAGTATCTGGGCCACCGTAAAGCGAGCGGCCAGGCGCATCACCGTCTCCAGGT
This sequence comes from Acidobacteriota bacterium, assembly GCA_048636435.1. GTDB lineage: Bacteria > Chloroflexota > Dehalococcoidia > SM23-28-2 > SM23-28-2 > SM23-28-2. Next base: position 3,455 of record JAIVWR010000030.1, read on the forward strand.
CGAACTTGTCGAACCACTCGCTCTGCCAGCGGATCTCGGTGCGCTCTTTGTCCACCACCATGAAGAACTGATGCAGATAGGTCTCGGCGTTGGCCTTGACCTCCTCGGCGGTGAGCATGGGGCGCGTCTGCGACTGGCCGCTGGGGTCGCCGATACGGGCCGTCCAGTCGCCGACGATGACCACCACCTGGTGGCCGAGCTCCTGGAGCTGGCGCAGCTTGCGCAGGCCCACGGCGTGCCCCAGGGTGAGGTCGGGGGCGCTGGGGTCAAACCCCATCTTCAGGCGAAGGCAGCGGCCGGAGCGCAGGGCCTCCACGAACTCGTCCTCAGGGATGGCCTCCGCCACGGCGCGGCGGAGGATCCAGCGCAGCTCGTCGTCTTTGGGAACCCTGGCAGCAGCTCTGCTCATGACAGGTAGACCCTGGCGGCCGCGATGTCCTTCTCGATCTGCTCCTTGAGAGCGTCCGCGCTAGGAAAACGCATCTCCCCCCGCAGGCGGTGCAGCAGCTCGATGCGCAGCTCCTGACCGTGCACCTCGCCCTCGAAGTCCAGGATGTAGGTCTCGACGGTCGTCTTGTCCTCGCCGAAGGTGGGTCGCAGGCCGATGTTGGTCACGGCGGGGTAGGTGCCCTCGCCCAAATAGGCCCGGGTGACGTACACCCCGAAGGCGGGCAGGGCCCGGTCGAGGCCGAGGGCCATGTTGGCGGTAGGGAAGCCCAGCGACCTGCCTCGCTCGGCGCCCCGAACGATGGGCCCTCGCAGGTAGAAGGGACGGCCCAGCAGGCTGGCCACCGTCTCCATGTCGCCCCGGGCCAGGGCCAGGCGTGTGGCGGAGGAGCCTACCTTCTCGTCGCTGACCGTCAGAAGACCCATCTCCTCCACGGCGAAACCCATCTCCCTACCTATGACCTCGAGGGCCCGGGCATCCGCCTCGCGACCACGCCCCAGGACGAAATCGGCCCCCACCACCAGCAGCTTCATCCGCAGTTCCTCCACCAGCAGCGATACGAACTCGTGAGCGGAGAGCTGGGCCAGCTCGGAGGTGAAGGAGAGGATGGCTACGCTGTCCACCCCCAGCGCTCGCAGAAGCTCGATGCGCTCCTCCAGGCCGCAAAGGTAGGTGAGGGCAGTCTGGGGCTGCACCACCAGGCGGGGATGGGGATGAAAGGTGACCACCATGGTGGCCAGACCCTCCTGGCGCCCTCGCTCCACCATCCGGCCGATGAGATAGCGATGGCCTCGATGCACGCCATCGAACACGCCGATGGCCACGGCGGTGTCGCGCCCGAGCGCAGCCCGACCGAGCTCCTCTCGCGCCAGGACTGGGCTCTCACTCATGGAGAGACCGCACTCCCTCTCGCCGCCTGAATCATCGCCCGTTCTCTGCGAAAAAGGGAGGGCCGAAACCCTCCCGCTTCCCGAAACCGACTTGCGCTGGCGATACTATCACAGCCTCCCAGGGGGGTCAAGGCGAGACGCCGGTCGCCGCCTCCGTCGCTATCATCATTATGTCACGGAAACGGCCCCTCTGCCTCGCCACGAGTTGGCCGGCCTTTATCAGCTCAAGGATGGCCAGAAAGACGACTATCACCTCGAGGCGGGAGGTGCAGGCCTCGACCAGCGCGCGGAAGGAGACCCGCCCGGAGCCGCTGGCCACCGCCGCCGTCACCGCCGCCATCTTCTCCTCCACCGTCACCGCCTCCCGCTCGATAGTGCCCTCCTCGGGCTCGGCGGGCTGACGGCTGAGGGCCTCCTCAAAGATGTTCAGCAGACCCTCTAGAGTCACACCCTTCAGCCCCGGCGGCAGGACGAGATCTTTCGATGGCGGGGCCAGACGAGGGTAGGCGCGGCGCCCTTGCTCCTCCAGGTCGCGAAAGGCCCCCGCCGCCTCCCGGAATCGCTTGTACTCCACCAGCATCTGGGCCAGGGCCTCGCCCGGGTCCTTCTTCTCGTCCTCTCTCTCGCGCGGCCGCAGTTCGGGCAGGAGGGCTCGCGACTTTATGTAGAGGAGCCTCGCCCCCATAACTATGAACTCGGCCAAGGCCTCGGCGTCTTGCCCCTCAGCAGAGCGCAGGTGCGCCCAGTACTGGTCGGTGACCTGAGCCAACGATACGGCGGTGATGTCCAGCTCCTCCCTCTCGATGAGGTCGAGAAGAAGGTCGAGGGGGCCCTGGAAGACCGAAAGCTTCAGCTCGAACACCTCTGCCTGCCTTCTCCGTCCCCTGGGCCCCCCAGACTGCTGTCTTCGCCTAGCTTGCCGCCAGCGGCCTGCCCACCGCCGTGGCCACGTCCCTCACGCGCTCTATCAACTGCCGGAAGCCGTCGAAGGTGAGCGACTGGGGGCCATCGGACAGGGCGCGATCGGGGTTGGGGTGCAGCTCCACGATGAGCCCGTCGGCGCCGGCAGCTACGGCCGCCATGGCCATGGGCTCCACCAGGTAGCGGTATCCGGTGGCGTGACTGGGGTCGCCGATGATGGGCAGATGGCTGAGGCGCTTGACCGCGGGAATGGCGCTCAGGTCCATCGTGAAGCGGGTGCTGGTCTCGAAGGTGCGAATGCCTCTCTCGCAGAGCATCACCTGACTGTTCCCCTGGGCCAGGATGTACTCAGCGGCCAAGAGCCACTCCTGCAAGGGAGCCCACATGCCCCGCTTGAGCATCACCGGCTTGCCCGCACGGCCCACCTCGTCCAGAAGAGTGAAATTCTGCATACTGCGGCTGCCGACCTGAAGGATATCAGCGTAGCGAGCTACCAGTTCCACATCGCGCGGGTCCATCACCTCGCTGATGATGGCCAGGCCGGTTTCCGCCTTGGCCGCCGCCAGGATCTTGAGCCCCTTCTCCCCCAGGCCGCGGAAAGCGTAGGGATTGGTGCGCGGCTTGAAGGCGCCGCCGCGCAGGATGTGCCCGCCGGCCTCCTTCACCACCCGCGCAGTGGCCATCATCTGCTCCTCGGTGTCCACCGAGCACTGGCCGGCCATGATCACCGTGTCTCTACCGCCGATGGCCACGTTGCCCACCTTGATGACCGTGTCCTCAGGCCTGAACTCGCGGCTGGCCAGCTTGTAGGGCCGACTGACCGGCACTACGTCCGCCACGCCCTCCAGAACAGCCAGCTCGTCGGCCAGTTCGGGATAGGTTTGGCCTACCACCCCGACGACCGTTCTCTCGACGCCGCGGGAGAGGCTGCCCTCGAAACCCAGCTCTTTCAGACGTTCTAAAACCCCATCGATCTCCTTTTCTGTTGACCCTACTCTCATCACTACTATCATAGGATTGCCTCCCTAGGGCTTGCCTTCAGGCTCGAACTGAAAGTCCGGCCTTAGAACCCTGGCCCCCTGCAGGTAGACGTGCACGATCTGGTCGGCCCTCTTGTCCGTGTTCACGTGCACAAGAATACGCAGGCACATTGGCAGACTCCCCGGCACAGCCATCTCGTGTCCACAGAGGAGGGGCGCATCGTTCCACCCCAGTCCCCGAGCGGCCAGGGCGGGGAACTCGGCGTTCAGGTCGGGCGTGGTGGTGAAGAAGGCGCTGACCACATCCTCAGGCTTGATGCCGTTGGCCTTCACCATGGCCGCCAGCAGCTCGGCAGTGGCCTCCAAGATAGCTTCGCGGCTGTTGGCCTCCACCGTGGTAGCGCCGCGGATGCCTCGACACAGCATGCCGAAGGGTTTTTCCCTCCCTCCCCAGCAAACGAGCCTGCCAGGCCGGCCCGCCTACCAGCAGGCGGGCTAGTGCGGGGCGAATACCCCGGCCTGGAGACCATCGATCATCCTAGATCGTGGCCTCTCGTCGGCCAGTGACCACCTCCACATATTCCCTCACCCTTTCTTCCCGCTCTTCAGCGGGTGCGCGGTCGATAACATTGATGATGGCACTACCAATAACAGCGGCCTCCGCCCCCAGGCCTGCTACCGCCTTCACGTGCTCCCGCTTGGAGATGCCGAACCCCACAGCCAACGGCAACGACGTGTGGCGTCGCACCCGTGCCAGGAACTGCGGCAGCCCCGACGATAGCTCCCCGCGAGCGCCGGTGACCCCTGTCAAGCTGACACAATATATAAACCCACTAGCCTGGCCCGCCACCAGAGCGATGCGCTCATCGCTGCTGGTTGGCGCCACGAGATAAATCAAATCGAGCCCGCGGCCAGCGCAGGCGGTTCGCACGCCGACAGCCTCCTCGGGCGGCAGGTCCACCCCGATCAGGCCGTCAGCCCCGGCACCAGCAACATCGCGGGCGAATTCATCGATCCCGTACGCCAGTATGGGGTTGTAGTATCCCATAAGCAGAAGCGGTATGGCAAGCCCCCGCGCCCTCAGTTGCTTCACCACGTCCAGACAGACGGCCAGCGTCACCCCCTGCTGGAGGGCATGGTGGCTGGCCCGCTGGATGGTGGTGCCGTCGGCCAGGGGATCGCTGAACGGTACGCCCAGCTCCACCATATCGGCGCCGCCGCCCGCCAGGGCGGGCACCAGGCGCAGGGTCGCGTCGACATCGGGGTAGCCCACCGTAAGGTAGGCAATCAGGCCGACCTGCCCCTCCTCTCGCAGACGGGCCATCGTCTGGCCGATGCGGCTCACGACCCACCTCCCGTCGCCACAGCTACCCCGAAGCTTACAGCGTTGAAGGCGAAGTGGGCCCCGATGGCAGTCCAGAGGGAGCCGGAGTAAACGTAGGCCCAGGCCAGGAGCATGCCGATCACAGTGAAGGGGACGATGCTCCCCAGGCTGAAGTGGAGCGCGGCGAAGAGGAGTCCGCTGGCCAGGGCCGCCCAAAACGTTCCCCAGCGCACTCGCAGGCCAGGGAAGAGGAAGCCGCGGAAGAAGGTCTCCTCGGCGATAGGTGCTGCCAGGACGGCCAGGACGCCCACCAGGGGGACTATAGCAGGGTTATCGAAGAAGTCCTCGGGCAGGGTACTCTCCGGCACCAGCTCTCCCAATCCGGTCAGCTCAACGATTAGGAAATAGACGGCGAGGGTCAAGTAGGCCGCCAGCACCACCGCCACCGGTACCCACCAGCCACCGCGAACCGCGCGGCGAAAGCCCAGCGCTCGCCAGCCGCAGGAGTATCGCCGCACGCTGAACCAGGCGGCCGCGCCCAGCAAGGCCACCTCCAGCGCTAGGCTGGCCCCCAGGACGGCCACTATCTCGGCGTCATCGCTGGCATCCCCCGCGACAGCGAAGAAGATGCCCAGCGCGATGATCGTGAGGATGCCAACCGCCAGGACCCAGGCGCCGGCCAGCCCCAGGTCACGTAGCCGCCACGGCACCTGCGGTCCCGCCCCCGGGCTGTCTTGTTGCGGCTGAACCAGCATATCGTTCATTTCTCACCAAAGCGATAGGTTGGTTCTATTAATAGCATGAGCGCCCATTGCTGGCAAATTGGGGGATTGGACGCGAACCCCCTCCTGCCGTACACTGCTCTCGCCGAGGCGGAGGCCATGCAAGACGCAGCCAAGGAGTGGGACGAACGCTATCGCCAGGGGCGAACCATGCCCGACGAGCCAGCCGCCCTTCTGGTTGAGAACTTGTCCCTTCTGCCCAAGGGCGGCAAGGCCCTGGACATCGCCATGGGGACAGGCCGCAACGCTCTCTACCTGGCCTCCCTGGGCTTTCGGGTGACAGGCGTCGACGTGTCCGCGGTGGCGGTCGAGAAGTGCCGCGAGAAGGCCGAGCGCCTGGGCCTGCCTATCGAAGCCCTCGTGGCCGACCTGGAGCGCTCCCCCCTCCCCTCCAACGAGTACGACCTCATCGTCAACTTCTACTACCTCCAGCGCAGCCTGACGGCCCAGATCGTCGCCGCCCTCAGGACGGGCGGCGTGCTGGTGTTCGAGAGCTTCACCATCGACCAGCTCCAGTTCGGCTGGGGCCCCAAGAGCCCCGACCACCTGCTGCGCCCGGGCGAGCTGCGGGAGATGTTCGCTGAGATGGAGCCGCTCCTCTACCACGAGGGCGTAGTCCAGGGGGATCGCGGCCCCAAGGCAGTGGCCAGCCTCATGGGGCGCAAGCGGGCCTAGCAGATTAGGGTGCTGGCGCCTAGAGCCCTAGCGCCTTCACCACCACCTCCATGTCCTTGTCGCCGCGGCCCGACAGGCAGAGCACGATGATGGCGTCGGGCGGCAGAGTGGAGGCGAACTGGGCCACATAGGCGATGGCGTGGGCCGGCTCCAGGGCGGGCGGGATGCCCTCCGTCTCGCACAGGAGACAGAAGCCCTCCAGCGCCTCCTTATCTGTCACCGCCACGTAGGTAGCGCGGCCCGTCTCCTTGTAGTAGCTGTGCTCAGGGCCCACGCCGGGATAGTCCAGCCCCGCCGAGATGCTGTGGGTTTCCAGCACCTGGCCCCACTTGTCCTGCAGAAGATAGGAATGGGAGCCATGGAGAACGCCCGGGCGCCCTCGCACCAGGCTGGCGGCGTGGCGATCGCCCTCCAGGCCGTCGCCCGCGGCCTCCACCCCGATGAAGCGCACGTCGGCATCGGCGTAGAAGGGGTGGAACAACCCCATGGCGTTGGAGCCGCCGCCCACGCAGGCCACGGCGTAGTCTGGCAGGCGGCCGGCCGCCTCCAGGATCTGCTCGCGGGCCTCCCGGCCGATGACCGACTGCCAGTCGCGCACCATCATCGGGTAGGGGTGAGGGCCCACGGTGCTGCCCAGGAGGTAGTGGGTGTTGCGAACGTTGGTCACCCAATCGCGGATGGCCTCGTTGATAGCGTCCTTGAGGGTGCGGCTGCCGCTGCTCACCGGAATGACCTCGGCCCCCAGGAGCTTCATGCGGAAGACGTTGAGGGCCTGACGGACGATGTCCTCCTCGCCCATGTAGACCACGCACTCCAGGCCGAGCATGGCGCAGACGGTGGCAGCGGCCACGCCGTGCTGGCCGGCCCCCGTCTCGGCGACCACGCGCGGCTTGTCCATGCGCTTGGCCAGCAGCCCCTGGCCCAGGGCGTTGTTGATCTTGTGGG
>JAIVWR010000031.1:0-10115 GCA_048636435.1 Acidobacteriota bacterium
GTGGCTCCACGGCCTGGTCCTGCGGCGCGTCGGCCTTGGCTGCCTCAGGGCTGGCGGGCGCAGGGGCCACCGCCATATCCAGCAACTCCGCCACGTCGTAGACCTTCATCTCTCGCTCGGCCGCCTCAGGCACGGCACCGATGCCGTCCTCGAACATCTGCAAGCAGAAGGGACAGGCAGTGGCGACGATCTCGGCACCTGTGGCTGTCGCCTCTTCGGTGCGCTCGTTGTTCACCCGCTTGCCCTTGCTTTCCTCCATCCACATGTGGCCGCCACCAGCGCCGCAGCAGAAGCTCTGCGCCCGTGCCCGAGGCATCTCTACAGCCTGGGTGCCGGGCAGGCTAGCGACGATGCGGCGAGGCGCCTCGTACAGGTTGTTGTGGCGGCCCAAGTAGCAGGAATCGTGATAGGTGATCTTCCGGGCCAGAGCCTCCTGTGGCTTCAGCCTACCCTCCTTGACGAGCTGAGCGAAGAAGTCGGCGTGATGGATCACCTCGAAGTGACCGTCGAACTGGGGGTACTCGTTCTTGAAGGCGTTGAAGCCGTGGGGGCAACTGACAAGGATCTTCTTGACGCCCTTGGCATTGAACAGCTCGATGTTCTGCTGGGCCTGGAGCATGAAAAGGTACTCGTTGCCCAGGCGGCGAGCGGGGTCGCCACAGCAGGTCTCCTCGGCTCCCAGCACACCGTAGCTAACCCCGGCCTGCTTCAGCAGCCTGGCGATAGCCTTGGTGGTCAAGACGTTCCGCTCCGACAGGGCGCCGGTACAGCCCACCCAGAACAGATACTCCTGGCTGCCGTCGAACATGGGCACGTCGCCCATCTCCTCGATCCAGGAGGTGCGCCCAAGGGGGGTGCCTCGCCAGGGGTGGCCGCGCTGCTCCAGCTGCATCAGGGTGGCCTGGGCCGTCTCCGGCATGCGGGCCTCGTCCATCACGAAGTAGCGGCGGACATCTATAATCTCCTGAATATGCTCGACGAAGACCGGGCACTCGTACTGGCAGGCACCGCAGGTCAGGCAGTCCCATATGGGGTTGAAGCCCATGGCCTCGGTCAGTGGTACGCCGCGCTCGCCCGTGACATTCATATTCAGTACCGGTATCGGCAGGAGATCCGATGCGTTGACCAGCAACTGCTGGCGCAGTTGATGAGCTATCTCCTTTGGCGATAGCTCCTTCTCGGTGTTATAGGCGGGACAGGCCTCCGAACAGCGGCCGCACTCGGTGCAGGTGTAGCCGTCCAGGAGCTGCCTCCAGGTGTAGTCTTGGATACGCCCCACACCGAACACCTCCTGCGTCTCCAGGTCGGGGATGGGCTGGAGGACACCCGTGGGCTGAAGGCGACGGAAGAACACGTTGGGGGCGGCGGTGAATACGTGCAGGTGCTTGGAGTAAGGGACCCAGACCAGGAAGCCCATGAAGGTCAGCAAGTGAAGATACCAGAAGGTGGTGTGCCAGGCTTTGAGAACCTCTATGTCCGTTCCCTGGACACCCTCCGCGATGGCGTTCGAGATGAAAGCGCGACTGTGGTCGGGGAAGGGGTGGATGGCGATGGCGAAGCCGGTGGCAAACAGATCGGTGATCATGAGCAGGGCGATAAAGCTCAGGATGACGTAGGCGTCCCAGTTGAGGCTGAGGCGGGGCGGCTTGACGATCAGGCGCCTGGCCACCGCCATGACTACGCCGATCACAACCAGGACCTCGAAGACCTGCATGGCCGGGAAGTAGCCAGTGTACAAGCCCTCGGCCCAGGAGAGCAAGGCGGCATCCTTGTGAAAGCCCTCCAGGAAGAAGTTAATGGTGTTCACCTGGAAGGTCAGGAAGCCCCAGAAGATGGCCAGGTGAAGAATGCCAGAGTACCAGTAGCGGGGGCGAATCACGCGCCAGATGGCCAACACCAGCGGAACGAAGGAGACTGTCCGCTCCCAAAGGCGATCGAAGCGCCAGTCGGGTTTGCCCACTAAGAGAAGGGCGGTGCGAACGTAGACGGTATAGGCGAAGAAAACGAGGACGGAAGCAAGTATGAGGTAGAAAAATATGTTACCAGGAAATTGGACAGAGGGGGCCATCCGCTACTCCTTCCAATGCCAAGATCGCCGCCATAGTGGATACCAGAGGTCGGTTCATCAGCGTGAAATCGTTCACCATCATAGCGTCCGCCCAGGTGAGGGTCAACCGTGAGGCTGGGGCTCGGGCGTGCCGTACAGCTTACGCAGGTCCGTCTTCAGCACCTTGCCCAGGTAGTTGCGGGGCAGCTCATCCACAAAGGTCACGTATCTTGGCGCCTTGAAGCTAGCCAGGCAGTTCCTGGTGTAATGGATAATCTCCCCGGCGGTGGCCGTCTCCCCTGGCTTGAGCTGGACGATGGCCTTCACCTCCTCGCCCCACTCCTCGTCGGGCACGCCGATGACGGCCGCATCTTCGATCTTGGGGTGCTGCTGCAGGACAGCCTCGATCTCGCCGGGCGATATGTTCTCGCCTCCACGGATGATCAGGTCCTTGGTGCGACCGGTGATGAACAGATAGCCGCCCTCATCCATCCAGCCGACGTCGCCGGTATGCAGCCAGCCATCGACTAGGGCCTCGGCCGTCTCCTCCTCGCGCTTCCAGTAGCCGGTCATGAGGCGGGCTCCCTTGACCACGATCTCACCCTCCTGACCGGGTGGCAGGATGCTGCCCTCGGGATCCATGATGCCGATGTCCACATCCTCCATCGACCGCCCCACCGACTTCAGGCGCTCCAGCTTTCTCTGCTTCTCCTCCTCTGTGCCCTCGATGACGTGATCCTCGGGACCAAGGTAGGTGATGGTAGAGGTGCTCTCTGTCTGGCCATAGGCGTTCATCAGGCCGCACTTGAACACATCCACGGCCTTGCGGATCACCTCGTAGGGCATGGGGGCAGCCCCATAGGCCAGAAGCTTGAGGGAACTGAGGTCGTACTTGTCGAAGTCGGGCTCGTCCATGATTCGCTTGAGCATGGTGGGTACCACGAAGCTGTGAGTGACCTTCTCCTTTTGCACTGCCTCGAGCCAGGCGTGGGGCTCGAACTGCGGCAGCACCACCAAGGTACGCCCTCCCCAGATGGACGACATGATGGCGGTGGTCCCTGCCACGTGGTAGACAGGCACGGACAGCATCATGATATCGTGCGTCTCTGGGTTGGCGGGCTCGACGGTGTTGGTGACGTATACCGAGAGGCTAAGGTAGGTGAGGACGACACCCTTGGGCAGGGCGGTGGTGCCGCTGGTGTACAGGAGGACGGTGGGGTCGCTGTCATCGACCTCGACGAAGACCTCCTCCAGCTCGCATCTGGCGATGATGTCCTCGTAGTTCTGCATCCCCTGGGGACGGGCATCGTAGCAGATGAAGTGGCGGATGCCTCTCAGCTCCGGCCGTATGGAGGCGATGAGCTCCAGATAGCGCTCTCCCACGAAGAGTATCGAGGCATCAGAATTGTTCACCATGTAGGTGAACTCTTCCCGCTTGGCGCGATAGTTAAGGGGGACCAACACTGCCCCGAGCTTGGCGCAGGCGTAGTAGGTCTCGATGTAGTGGTGCGAGTTGAGGGCCATGACAGCCACCTTGTGGCCGCGCTCGACCCCCAGGTCCGTGAGGGCGTTGACCAGGCGATTGACTCGCTCCTGCACCTGCAGGTAGGTAAGACGGGTGCCGTTGCAGACCAGCGCTTCGCGCTCAGGCACGATGGAGGCGCTGATGGTCAGGAATTCAGCAGTATTCATCTTCCCCCCTTTAGCTGTTGGCTCCTACACCCCCAGGAATTGGGGCGCTCTGCCCTCTCGCTGTGCCCTCAGACCCTCGCGGGCATCGCCGGTGGCCAGAACCAGGCGGGCCAGGCGGGCCTCCAGGGCCAGGCCCTCGGCCAGGGGCATGTCCAGGCCCTGGGTCACCGCCTCCTTGGCGTATCGCAGAGCCAGCGGGCCGCACGCCATTAGCTGGCGGGCCAGGGCCTCGGCCTCGGCGTAGAGGCTCTGGCGGGGCACCACTCGCTGCACCAGGCCGATGCGCAGGGCCTCCTGGGCATCGATGGCGTCGCCCGACAGGATGAGCCCCATGGCCAGCCCCGGGCTGACGGTGCGAGGAAGGAGCTGGGTCCCTCCAGCCGAGGGGATGTAGGCCAGGCTCACCTCCGGCAGGCCCAGACGAGCGTCCTCGGCGGCAATGCGCAGGTCGCAACACATGCTCAGCTCGACGCCGGCCCCGAGGACGAAGCCGTGGATGGCAGCGATGAGGGGCTTCTCGATGGCCAGCATGAAGCCCCAGAGGTCGCGCTCTCGCCGGGCCCGCCGCGCTTCGACCACCGAAGGGGCTGTGCCGAACTCGCTGATATCGGCACCGGCGGAGAAGGCCCGCTCTCCCGCTCCCTTGAAGATAGCCACCGCCACGTCCGGGTCGTCCTGCAAGGCGTGGAGAACCTGCCACAGCTCGTCCCGCATCTCCATGTTCAAGGCGTTGAGCACCTCGGGCCGGTTCAGGGTGACCCAGGCGATGCCACCGTCCTTCTCATAGATCAGACTCGCGAAGCCGTTCATCATGTTCAGCAATCTAGTGGCAGGGCTGAAGCCCTGCAGCTACTTGTTCATACCCAGTCGTGGCGCTGAATGTGTTCGCGCTCCTATCGTCCGTGGAACTGGGGCGGCCGCTTGTCCAGAAAGGCGCGCACGCCCTCCGCCCGATCCTCGGTGGCCTGGAGGATTATCGTCAAGTCTGTCTCGAAGCGTAGAGCCTGCTCCAGGGTCATGTCCAGGCCCTTGCTCACCGCCTCCTTGGCGTAACGCACAGCAATCGGCCCGCGAGCGGCGATGCGCTCGGCCAGAGCCTCAGCTTCGGCCATGAGCCTATCGCGCGGCACCACCCGGCTCACCAGGCCGACGCGGTGGGCCTCCTGGGCATCGATGGCCTCCGCGGTGAGGATCAGCTCCAGGGCTTTACCCCGCCCAACGATGCGGGCCAGGCGCTGGCTGCCGCCGCCCATGGGTATCAAGCCCCAGGAGGTCTCGGGCAGGGCGAAGCGGGCCTCGGCGCAGGCCAGACGAACGTCGCAGGCCAGGGCCAGCTCCAGGCCGGCGCTGATGGCATCGCCGTTGATGGCGCAGATGACCGGTCGCGAGAGCTGGGGCAAGCAGTCGAAGGCATAGCCCAGGAACTCCGGGCGGCGAGCGGGCTCCCCTTCGGCGGCCAGCAGTGACGTGTCCCAGCCCAGGGAAAAAGCAGAGGCGTCGCCCCCGCTGAGGACAGCCACCCGCACCTGGGGGTCGTCGTTTATCTCGGCGCAGGCGGCCGCCAGCTCTTGCAGCAACTGGCCGTCGATACAGTTTCCCTGCTCGGGCCGCTGCAAATCGAGGTAGGCGATAGTATCGCGCTTCGAGAGCCTGATGGTTTGATAGGGCATCGCCGCTTCCAGCGTCAGGTATCGTAGCAAGGCCCACAAACGGTGTCAATGAAGCCAGGGCCCGTTGCAATGAGGGCAACGGCCGTTGTATTATCCGCGCCGGACGCGCCTGCGCTTTTTGCCATTCGGAGCAACCAGAGCTTAAGGAAGGGTAGAGATCGTCGTGGACCTAGGACTGAAGGGCAAAGCAGCCATCGTCACCGGCGCCAGCCGCGGCATCGGCCGGGCCATCGCCCTGGGCCTGGCCGAGGAGGGCTGCGACGTCGCCCTCTGCGCCCGCGGCTCGGAGAGGCTGGCGGAGACGGCGAAGGAGGTCGAGGCCAAGGGCGTGCGGGCCCTGGCGGTGGAGGCCGACGTCACCAAGGCCGAGGACACGGAGCGGCTGGTGCAGGCCACCGCCGAGGCCTTCGGGCGCATCGATATCCTGGTGAACAACGTAAACGGCTCGGTGGCCGCCGATTCGGACGAGGCCTGGCAGGCCACTTTTGAGACGATCCTTCTGACGGCCGTCCGCGCCACCCGCCTCGTCGTCCCCCACATGCAGCGAGCGGGCGGCGGGGCAATAGTGCACATCGCCTCCATCTGGGGCCGCGAGTCGGGCGGCATCCCCACCTACAACGCGCTGAAGGCGGCGATGATCAGCCACGCCAAGATGATGGCCCTGGAGCTTGCTCCCCAGAACATTCGGGTGAACTCGGTGGCTCCCGGCAGCATCAGCCACCCCGGCGGCTCCTGGTGGCGACGCCAGCAGGAGGACCCCGAGGGCATGGCCCAGTTCGTGCGGCAGAACATCCCCGCCGGTCGCTTCGGCACCGCCGAGGAGGTGGCCAACGTGGTGGTCTTCCTGGTGTCGGAGCGGGCCAGCTGGGTGACCGGCGCCTGCGTCAACGTGGACGGCGGCCAGAGCCGGTCGAATATCTGAGCGAGCAGTAGAGCCGGCAGACCCCCGCAGTTGCCAATTGCCCGCGCTTTATGTACAATGTCACCAGCGATCCGCTCGCAACAGTGGGCGTGTCGCGGGGCGCTCTGACCCCCACAGTCCGGCCTCTGGTGGGTACAGGCCCAGCGGCGCCGCCGCAGTGCTCACTCGTGCGTGCTCCACAGCCGGGGAGGTGGGGCCAGATGAACGACCGAGGTTCGCCCAGCCAGCAGGGCAGGTTTCGCGGACGAACTGGACTGGACGCGTGGACTACCGTCCACCGCTTCTTCAATTTGTTCTCCCGGGCTGGGGACGCAATCCTGCAACCGTTCAAGCTGTCGAATGACGAGCTAGTGGTGCTGATCGCTCTCGCCCACGCAGGCGCTGCCCTCCCCGTTGGCCAGATCGCGCGAGCGACCCTCTTCGAGGCGGATCGCCTGAGACGAGCCGTGGACAAGCTCGAGGCGCGGGGGCTAGTGACACGCCTGCACCAACAGAAAGACCGCCGCAAGGTCTTCGTGCGGATGGAAGAGACCGGCCAGCGGCTGCTGGATAGCATTACGCCTACGATGTTCGAGTTAGCACGCGGGATCGCGGAAGCGGCAGGGACACAGGGCACAGAATTCATACGAGCCAAGCTACGGAAGGTGGTAGCATACGCCGGAACGCATGAAGGGGGAATATCTCGAGACCCTCGATACGACACGGGTAGGGGTACAGGGACGGTACAGACTCTCACTAGCGTACAGGCGTCCGGGTCGCATGGCCGCCCGCGCACCATGGGGCTGGCGGGGTGGTTGCGTCGCTCCCAGTGGTCCAGTCACGTGGACAGAATATGGAAGAGAAAGTCTCACGGCCTGGGTCTTACGGTGCCGCAACTCCACGTTCTGGCCGTCCTGGCAGAGGCAGGCGACAGCGTGGCGGAAGACGCTATCGCCCGCATCACGGGCTTGCATCAGGACAGGGTAAGGTCAGTGCTGCGCGCGCTGAAGCAGGCGGGTTTCGTCAAGAGGCAGAGCGGGAGCCAGCCTTGTAGCGCTACCTTGGCAGAGATAACAGAGCAAGGCCAGCACAAGGTGCTGGATAGCCTGCCGATGGCAAATAGTCATGCCGAAGAGCTATGGCAGGTATTGAACGATGATGAGCTGGAGCGTGTGCTGTCCTTGCTGCCCAAGTTTTGCGCCGCGGCGGAGCGGGCGGCCGATGGCCGGGCGCGCGACACTGCCCCCGAGGCGCGGGGGCCATCTCTTGGCGAAGTAAGCCAGCAATAGAGAAAGATACGTCCTCCACCGTCTGGCCCGCGCCCCGTCTTAGCTTGGCGGCGCTGTGCCTCATGACGTGCACACCGCCGGCGGGGAGCCCGGCCTTCCTCTGTTTGCGCTCGTTCTAGACACACCTCCCGCCGGCCGTCTAGACTGGGAAGCGCCATGAAGGTTCATCTCCCCTACGGACGCCAGGGCCTGGAGGTGGAGCTGCCAGCGCAGGCCCGGGTGCTCCTCCCCAAGCGCGTGCCCGCCCTGGCCCGGCCGGAGCAGGCCGTGCGCGAGGCCCTGCGGCAGCCCATCGGGTCGCCGCCGCTGGCCGAGCTGGTGCGACCCGCCGATAGGGTGGCCATCGTCTTCAGCGATATCACCCGCCCGACGCCCAACCACATCCTCCTCCCCGCCATCCTCGCCGAACTGGCTGCCAGGGGAGTGCCCGAGGAGAACGTCGCCCTCGTCAACGCCACCGGCATGCATCGCCCCAACACCCGCGAGGAGCTGATAGCGATGCTGGGGCAGGAGGTCGTCGACCGCTATCGCATCGTCCAGCACGATGCCAGAGACAGGAGGCAGCAGGCCTTCCTCTCCAAGAACGAGCGCGGGGCAGAGATCTGGATCAACGGCGACTACATGCGAGCCGATGTCAGGATCCTCACCGGCTTCGTGGAGCCCCACCTCTTCGCCGGCTATTCCGGCGGCGGTAAGGCCGTCCTGCCGGGCATCGCCGGCGCCGAGATCATCATGAGCAACCACGGCGGCCCCATGCTTGCGCACCCCAGGGCCACCTGGTGCCAGACGGAAGGAAACCCCGTCTTCGAGGAGGCGCGACAGGTGGCTCTGGCCACGCAGCCCGCCTTCATCGTCAACGTCACCCTGAACGAGCGCAAGGAGGTCACGGGCGTGTTCGCCGGGGAGATGATCCAGGCGCACGATGCCGGTATCGCCTTCGCCGAGAGGGCCTACGTGCAGCCTCTGCCCCAACGATACGACATCGTGGTGGCCACCAACATGGGCTATCCAGCCGACATCAATCTCTACCAGTCGGTCAAGGGGATGTCGGTGGCCGCCCAGGCGGTGAAGAAGGGCGGGGCGATCGTTCTGGCCGCCGAATGCGCCGATGGCCTGGGCCAGGCCCACTACGCCGAAATGCTCGCCTGGCGAAAGACGCCCCGGGAGCTGCTGGACATGGTGCTGGAGCCGGGGTTCGCTGAGCTAGAGCAGTGGGCGATGCAGTGCCAGACCATGGTGCAGGTCAGGGCCGACGTCTACCTCTATTCGTCCTTGGGCCCTGAACAGACGAGGAGAACTCACCTGAAGCACTGCCCAGACATCGGCGAAACGGTGGCTAGCCTGTCCGAGGACTTCCGGCGAAAGAATGGCGGCAAAGAGCCCACCATTCTGGTGCTGCCCTTCGGCCAGCTTGCCGTGCCGCGGGTGCGGGACTGAGCTAGCCCTCCCCCAGCGCCCGATCGGCCGCAGCCACGCCCGCGCCCTTCTCCAGACGGAACCCCTGAGCCGATAGCTCCTGCTCCAGAGCGGTCAGTACCGCCAGCACGTTCTCTGCCGAAGAAGCGACACCCATGAGGCCGATGCGCCATACCTTGCCCGCCAGGGGCCCCAACCCACCGGCGATCTCGATATTGTGCTCGTACAAGAGGGCGCGGCGCAGCTTCAAATCCTCGATCCCCTCGGGGATGCGCACCGTGGTGATCACGGGCAGGCGATAGGCCTCCTGGGCGTGCAGGGTCAGGCCCATAGCCTCCAGTCCGGCCCAGAGGGCCTGACCGTTGCGCTGATGACGGCCCAGTCGGGCCTCCAGCCCCTCTTCCAGCACGAGCCGCAGGCCCTCGCGCAGGGCGTAGACCATGCTCATGGGCGCCGTGTGGTGGTAGGCGCGCTTGCCGCCCCAGTAGTTGTCCAGGAGGGTCATATCCAGGTACCAGCTGCGCACCTTGGTCTCGCGGCTGCGGAGAGCATCGGAAGCGCGGGTACTGAACGTGAGGGGAGCCATCCCCGGCGGGCAGGAGAGGCACTTCTGGGAGGCGCTGTGACAGGCATCGATGCCCCAATCGTCCACCGCCAGCTCGCATCCCGCCAGAGAGGTGACGGCGTCCACCAAGAGTAGAGCGCCGTGCTCGTGGGTCAGGCGGACGATATCCTCCAGGGGCTGCTGGACGCCGGTGCTGGTCTCGGCGTGGACGATGGCCACCAGCTTGGTGCGGCCGGCGGCCTTGAGCGCGGCCTCCACCGCCTCCGGCTCGATGATGCGGCCCCATTCGGCCTCCACCCGTATCACTTCCGCGCCATAGCGGGAGGCGATCTCGGCGATGCGGTCGCCGAAGAAACCGGCGACGCAGACCACCGCCCGCTCGCCCGGCTCGATGAGATTAGCGACAGCCGCCTCCATGCCAGCGCTGCCGGTGCCAGAGACGGCGATCGTCTCCTCGTTCTGGGTGCGGAAAACGGCCCGCATGAGGTCTTTGGTCTCGTCCATGATGCGGAGAAAGTCGGGATCGAGATGGCCC